>DLQV01000245.1:8034-9244 GCA_002474415.1 Lachnospiraceae bacterium UBA7598 | reverse complement strand
TGGTATTCCCGTCTTTTGATACACCTGCTGACCTATCTCCATATAACGCGACCAGGTCAGATTCTGCATGTCAGCCTCGGAAAATCCGGCCTGCTCTAAAATATCCAGCCGGTAAAACAGCGCCGCTGTTCCACAGTCAAACGGAATTCCATAGGACTTTCCATCGTGTTCTACCAGTTTGCGTTTATACTCCACATACTTGTCATAATCCACACGGTCATCCAGCGCAACAAATTCATCTTCATAATTTTGCAGCACATCCTGCACATCATAATCCTCTATCATGATCACATCCGGAAGCTCATCATACACCTGTGAGGACAACAACAGTTTCACATCCGAGAGTATTTCCTCCCGCTCCTTCGTTGTCACTTCAATCTTTGGTGCCTGCGGATGTTTTTTCCGGTAGCGCTCTGCTGCAAGTTTCGCAGCTTTTGCATTAAAGGTATCATCCCATGCCCATATCCGGATACTGTCGTCCTTCTTCTCCACAGACTCGGAAGTGACCTGCGTTCTGCTACTGCCACAGGCCATCATACTTATCAGTACTGCCACAAGCAGTGCAACTGCCGCAAACCTTTTTCTCATAACTTCTCCTTTCGCAATCGTCTGTCATATATTGGGAATACGAATTCGCACCGTAGTTCCATGCCCTGGCACACTGTCAATATGAATGTAAAAATCCGGTTCCTCCCGTTTTCCATAAATCAGCGCAAGTCTCTCCTGGACATTCTGCACCCCGATTCCAGAAAAATGTTCTTTCCGGTTTTTAACAATCTTTTTCGGTTTTCCGGTTTCCATGCCAACTCCGTCATCCGCTACCTGAACCTCGAGCACTTCGTCTGTCTCATCAAACATCACACGCCGCATACGCACACAGATTGTTCCCTGTTCTCCGGAAGGAAATCCGTGGAAAAATGCATTCTCCACAAATGGCTGCAACACCAGTTTTGGCAGCCTGCAGTTATAACAATCCGGCTGAATCTCATATTCCACACGAATCTGATCTCCATACCGCGTATGATTAATCAGAATATAATTTTCAATATTAACCAGCTCCTGTTCCACAGAAACCATTTCCTCCGTGTTGCTGATTGTATTGCGCAACAGACTGATAAATGCATCAATGGTGCGCGTTGTTTTTTCGGTATCATTCTGATACACGAGCCACTTAATGCTTGCAAGTGTATTATAAATATAATGGGGATTG
>DLQV01000245.1:0-7996 GCA_002474415.1 Lachnospiraceae bacterium UBA7598 | reverse complement strand
GGGGATTGATCTGCATCTGCAATGCCTTAATCTCCGCCTTGCGCTGTGCCCGCTGGGTATCAAGCAGTTCCCCGATATAATTTTGAATGTCATCGAGCATTTCATTGTAGGTACTGGCAAGCTGCTGTACCTCACAGGTTCCCTCTACCGGAATATACTCACGGAACTCTTTTCTCCGGCTGATTGCCATTTTACTGACCAGATTTGACAACGGACGCAATGTTTTTTGAAGATAAAACAGACAGAGAAGCATAATAAACACCGCAATCACAGCACAGATCAGAATCAGTAACGGCATATTATACAGATCCTGAATCGCCATCTCATTATCAATCACGCCATACATATGACACCCCAGATACGACAGATTCTGGCTGAGCACTGTATACGTTTTTCCAGATCCTGTGATCTGATATCTTCCATCCGGTTTTTTTGCAATGCTTTTATACCAGTCTTCTTCAAGTTTCTTTCCAATATTGCTGCTTTTGTCCGCACACATAAGTGTTCCATCAGCATCTACCAGATACCAGCTAGTATGTTCGGACGTAAAATAATTATAAAACCGACGTATATCATCCATTCCAAGCGTCACCAGAACCACCCCGTATGTCTTCTGGCTTTCCGGGAGATACAACGCTTTGGATGCAATGATCACATCACTGTAACGGCTCGTCATCGTATACGCTCCATGGGAATAGGTATAATGGATGCTGTCCGGTTCTTTCAACGCACGCACAACAGGAGCACTTGTTAAAATCTGTTCATTCGAAAGCACAACCGTCTCCGTCCGGGACAGATAATTAACACCGTTCATTCCCACCACAAGAATACTCAGACGGTCGATATCTGTTGAATTGGCAGCATTTAAATCCTTCTCCATCTGATAAATATTCTGGAATACCTGTGTATTATCGCTCTGTTCCTGTGAATCAAGAAATAAACGAAATGCCCAGCTTGAATCGATGGCATCCGTCATTTTTTGCAAACTTGTATGAAAATCATTCAGTTCATTTTCTACCTGGGAAAACACCTTTTCCTGTGACTGCCCGTATGTCTCCGTAAACACTTTACGCGACATGGATAGTACAACTGTGCTCACGATCACGGCAATCAGACTGATACCAAGCAGCACCATCGCAAGAATTCTCCCCGCCAGACTATTTTTCAATGCTGTCTCTCCTCCATTCTGATGGTGTCTTTCCCGTATATTTCTTGAACACGCGACAGAAATAACTGTGTCCCGAATAACCGACCAGTGCACTGACCTGTGCTACCGGAACCGTAAGGTCCTGCAAAATTTCGCAGGCTTTGTGAATGCGTACACGGTTGAGATAATCATTGAATCCCTCGTTCATCTGCTGGTTAAAATAAGCAGACAGATAGTTATAGCTGAAACCAAACTTCTCCCCGAGATCTTCCAGTTTCAAATCTTCCGTATAATGCTGTTCCATATATGTAAGAATCTGATCCATTCTTGCATCTTCCTTCGTATTCTGTTTCGCAGAAATATCCGCTACTTCCGAGGCGATTCGCGCAACCGTTTGTTCATAAGACAGACGTTCCCCCGCCGCATCCACTTCCCGCAGGAAGTGTTCCTGTACCTGTAATTTTTCGTTTTCTTCCAGCTGTAACATATCTAAAAATACCATGAACATATTTTTGATCTGGTTTTTCATGCGATAGACATCGGCCCGGCTTTCACAAAGAGCATGATTGTATGCAAGTAACTGATCTGCCGCCTGGCGGTATTGTCCTCCAAGCAGTAAACGGTTATAGCGGGTAAAATCAAAGCGTTCTTTCGTTCCTCCAATGCGATCTTTTTCATTTTCCATGACAAACAGCTTTTTCCCCGGATAGTAAAAAGACAGATCCGCGCCACGTGCCAGCTCCCGTTGATAAATTTCACGCAGCTGCCCCATACTCTGACATGAAGTACTGATAATGCCGATTGTGTTTTCACACATCAGTCCAATCTCTCCATTTAATTTTTCCAGCTTAATACGAAGCATACTCCGCTGGGACATTTCATAACCAAACAATACACAGATCTGTTCCTTTTTCATCAAGGCCACACAGCTTTGTACCCCGGAAAATTCACTTTTGGCACGCTGTATTTTTTCACGGAGAAGCTCTGCCGTTTCCGCCGCCCGTTCACTCCCATGCACAATCGTAACCGCATACATGCAGTAATATGATGCAGCAAATACATTCTGCAATTCCTCTCCTGTCTTCGTTTCTCCGAGCAGTAATTCTTTGAGCAGCTCCTCCGCTGTTTCCCCGGTCATTGCATGATCCGGATGCCAGCCGGGAATCCGCGTCGCTGCTTTTTGAAGCACGCCAAGAAGCTCATGCGGTGTGAGCGTTGGTTTTAAGATATAATCCACCACCCCCTGCATGAGCGTCTGCTTTACATATTCAAAATTATCATATC
Source organism: Lachnospiraceae bacterium UBA7598 (assembly GCA_002474415.1). GTDB lineage: Bacteria > Bacillota > Clostridia > Lachnospirales > Lachnospiraceae > Roseburia. The sequence goes on along the minus strand of DLQV01000245.1, from coordinate 5,565 downwards.
CACTGAGAATAATCATCTGGATGTGCGGATAGCGGTGATGTACCGCCACCGTAAAATCGACACCGTCCATCAGCGGCATTACAACGTCACTGATAACAATCTGTGGCTGAAGCTTTTCGATCTGATCCATGGCATCTTTGCCATTTGCAGCTTCCCCGACGATGGTAAATCCCTCTTCTTCCCAATGTATCATATAGCGCAGTCCCTGCCGCATGATAAATTCGTCATCGACAATCAGAACACGGATACTTTCTTCCCCCATAGTAAACATTCCCCCAAAACGTTCTTAGCCTCTATCGTGCGTTTGCCGGCTCCACATTGACCGACTTTCCTTTGATCTTTACATTTTTCATAGCTTTTAATACATCTCTTCCGTACTCCTGCGGCACTTCGACAAATGTGTAATTATCATACATATCAATGGCCCCCACAAGTTTGCCCGGAATCTTTGCCTCTCCGGCTACTGCCCCGAGAATATCCCCCGGACGGATCCGCTGGCTCTTTCCGATGTTAATGAACAGACGGACCATCCCTTCCTCGGCTCCGGTATCTCCTGCTAATGCATCATCAAATTCGTGATCCTCCTTTGATAATTCCACTCCACCGATTGCCTGTTTTAAAAATGCAGCGGCAATATCCATCGCTGTATAATCGGAGTTGTTCACCTGCTGTTCAATCAGCTCGATCATATCGCGCAGATCTCCGTCCTCGATGATCTGTCCGATGCCGTCAAGAATCTTATCCGCCTTGATCGCTGCCACATCATCCGAAGACGGGATTGGCTGTGCCTTGATCTTTGTCTTGCAATAGCGCTGGATCTCTTTGAGCTTATATACTTCCTTGCCCTTAACGAAATTAAACGCTTTTCCGGTACGACCGGCGCGTCCGGTTCTTCCGATCCGGTGCACATAATATTCATTGTCCTGCGGCAGATCATAGTTAAATACCGCTTCGACATCATCCACATCAATTCCGCGCGCTGCAACATCCGTTGCAATCAGAATATCTGCTTTTCCATTCCGGAAATTTTTCATCACACGGTCACGCTGCACCTGTTTCATATCGCCGTGAATCCCCTCGGCTGCATAGCCGCGTCCCTGTAACTCCGATGCAAGTTCATCCACCATACGCTTGGTATTACAAAATACCAGTGAAAGCTTCGGATTATAGTAATCCAGCAGACGTGTCAGTACTTCAATCTTATCATTTCTGCGCACATCATAGTAATACTGATCGATATTCGGAACCGTCAGTTCTTTCTTCGTCACCTTGATCGTGGTCGCATCATGCTGGAATTTTCTTGTGATATCCAGAATCGGCTTTGGCATGGTTGCCGAAAAAAGCACGGTCTGCCGGTCTTCATCCGGGATATAAGATAAAATCGTCTCAATATCCTCACGAAATCCCATATTAAGCATCTCATCAGCCTCATCCAGCACAATCGTGTTGACATAATCACAACGAATGGTTTTTCGGCGCAGATGATCCATCACACGCCCCGGTGTCCCGATAATAATGGTTGCTCCACCCTTTAACGCCTTGATCTGTCTGGAAATATCCTGCCCTCCATAAATTGGAAGCACTTTGATCCCATGCATATATTTTGCAAGTTTCCGGATTTCTTCCGCGCTCTGAATTGCCAGTTCTCTTGTCGGAGAAAGTACGATTGCCTGCGTTTTTTTATTATTAGGGTCCACTTTCATCAAAAGAGGGATTCCGAAAGAAGCCGTCTTTCCGGTTCCGGTCTGTGCCTGACCGATCACATCTACCCCACTCATCACAACCGGAATCGCCTGTGACTGGATGGGTGTTGCCTCTTCAAATCCCATCTCTTTGATTGCCCGCAGAAGCTGCGGATATAACCCTAATTCTTCAAATTTAACTGTTTCCATTTTCATCCTTTTCTTTTTGCCAGGTTTCGACTGCCATGCCGTTACAATGCGGTTCCCATGGTCACGTCTTCAGTTTCATCAAGCCCCCCTACACAATAATTGTTCCGGCTGAATTTTTTCACCCGGTAAAGCATATTATCTGCTGCATGCAAAAAATCCCAGCTGCGGTTTCCCTTGCGCGGAATTCCCCAACAGATTCCCTGCGAAATCGTCACTACCGGAAGTGCCTTGGAAAACCGGTGCTCCATTTCCAGTGCAAGTACACGTCTGCGCAACTCTTCTGCAAAGGAAACAGCCTGCTCCCGTGCCACATTCGCATAGATAATGACAAATTCATCCCCTCCATACCGTGCACAGAATCCTTCCGCTTCCTCCACCAGATTACGAATTGTATTTGCGATACTTACCAGACACTGGTCTCCTTCCTGATGTCCGTAATTATCATTATATTCCTTAAAATAATCAATATCGAGTATTTCCATCGCAACCGGAATATCATTCTCCTGCGAATAGGTAAACACTTCTTCCGCATAATCATTCAAGCGGAACCGGTTTGCCATACGCGTCAGCGGGTCCTGCTCGGAACGCTCCTGTAATACAATATTCTTTCGTTCCGCTTTCATTCTGGCTTTGCGCATATTCTCCAGATTTTTGCGCAACGTAATCATACTCGAAAGCATGTTGCGCGTCACTGCTTCGTTTTTCTCAGACAATTCATAGTAAAGCCCGGCAGTCTGCAGATATTCCGCATTCTGGTTATGCTTCCGGTAATATTTCATCTTCAGGGACAGAACTTTCAGATGCAGGTTAATGATCTTAAAATTCACCACCTGCGGTTCGATTACCTCAATGATACGCCAGAACGATTCATCCTGATCCGTTTCCAGCAGCACCAGACAGCAACGGTAATAATCTGAGAAAAAGTCCAGCACCGTCAGATTATCCGGGAGCTTCTGATGGATCATCTGAATGCTCTCATTCCGCTTCTGTTCATCTCCCATCTTGTGATAATAAATCACATCCACGATGGCGATAAACAACCGGTCTATAAGAGCAGCATGTTTCCAGCTCTCTTTATGCAGATACTCCAGATACGGTTTTGCTTCCTCCAGACGGTTTTGCAGAATCAGACATTCTGCCATATTTCCATAAAAAGCATACATATAAAAATTATACTTTTCATCCTGCTGTCTCGTCTGTAAAATCTGATAAGCTTCTAAAAAAGAGTTCTCGGAATCCGCATAATGCTCGCACTCCAGATACAATAACCCCATATTGATCAGAATCACGACCTTTTGCATCGGAAGATCATATGTATCACTGTCCTTAAGACCGTTCATATAATAATCAAGTGCAATCGATGGATTTCCTCTGCTCATGGATGCGATTCCCAGATAATTGTAACAACGCACCACAAGTTCCCATTCCTCTGCACGATCCAGATAAGTCAGTGCCTCTGTCATCATATGGAAAAAATGCTCTCCGTCATTTAATCCGTAATAGATTTCCCCACCATAAAAGCAGCCAAATCCCATCAGCTTTGGATCATCTGTTTTTCGTCCATATGCAATAATATCCCTGCAGCATTCCAGTACCGCGTCTGCACTGGTTTCCCGCTTCTCCAAAACTGTCTGTATCCACTTTTGAACCGTTGTATTATACTGGTTAAATTCCATATTTTATCCCTCTTAAGCTGAGATACCTCTTGATTATGTACGGTTTTTTCGCATAAAGCTCCAAAACCGTTTACATTTTATTGTATTAGAAAAAACTATGAATGTCAATCCAGCGTATCCATCGCCATCTGCGGAAGATACTCTTTCGGGTCCACAGCTTTTCCGTCTTTCTTTAACTGAAAATATACATTGCTGCCTTCTGTTGTATAATATTTTGTCGGCTCACTGACATATCCCAGCACCTGACCAGCTTCCGGTGTATCCCCTTTTGCAAAATTCAGTTCTTTCAACTGCCCATAAACCGCCGTGTATCCATCTCCAAGATCCTGTACCACCGTGCATCCAGTCTCCTCATTTTCCTGAATATCCGTGATTTTTCCCTTTGCCATTGCAAATACTTTATCATTCACTTTTCCGCTGATCACCATAGCCGGATTGCATCGGTACTGCTCTAACGTTGGAAAATAAATGGTGGAATCCATGCTGTAATCCAACAGAACATCTCCCTCTATTGGCCAGACCGCAGAACTCTTATCAAAATGCTGTGTCACCGCAGCCGCTGTTTCTACCGCTTTTTCTTCGTCCTGTTTTTTCTCCTGCTGCGTTTCTTCCTGCTCCATCTTTTCCTGTTCTGCAAGTTTTAACGCCTGTTCTTCCGCTTTTTTCGTTGCATCTTCCACACTTGTTTCCGGTTTCACTTCATAGGAAGCCGGTGCCTCCTGCTGGGTCTGTGCCGCAATTTCCTGTTCTGCTTCCCTGCGTTCTTTTCCTTTATCCGTGGCATATACACTGACAAATCCAATCACTCCCGCTACCAGACACGCGACAGTGGCTATATACTGTTGTTTTCTCATTTGGCTTACCTCCATCATCATTTCGTTTTATGGTCTTTGATGATAGTATGGACTGCCCGCGCTGTTTTTATACAGCACTCCTGTGATCATAAATAATATTGGAGAGCTGTGCAAACTGCTCTAAAGAAAGCGCCTCTCCACGAATATTAGCCGGTACGCCAAGTTCCTCAATACATGCCTGCAGTTCTTCCTTTGGAAGTGAGAATGCTCCATAATTGGCAAGTCCGTTTGCCAGTGTTTTTCTGCGCTGATTAAATGATGCCCGAATCACCTGAAACAGCAGTTTTTCGCTTTTTACGGTAACCGGCGGTTCACTGTGACGTGTCAGACGGATAACGGCACTGCCGACTTTCGGCTGTGGCATAAAACAGCTCGGTGGAACATTGACTACGATTTCCGGTTTGGCGTAATACTGCACCGCCAGGGAAAGTGCGCCATATTCCTTGCTTCCCGGTCCTTCCTGCATACGATCCGCTACTTCTTTCTGTACCATGATCGTGATACTGTCGATCGGCACATGGCTTTCAAACAATCCCATGATGATCGGAGTGGTAATGTAATACGGAAGATTTGCAACGACCTTGATCGGTTTTCCGTTATTTTTTTCTTCCGCAAGTTTTGAAATATTTACTTTTAAAATATCTTCATTCAATACATCAACATTATTATATTCCGCAAGCGTATCTTTTAGAATCGGAATCAGATTGGTATCTATTTCCACTGCCACTACCGCGCGTGCCGCTTCACAGAGATACTGTGTCATAGTTCCGATTCCCGGACCGATTTCCAACACAAAATCATCCTTTGTGATCTGTGCTGCCCCTATAATTTCCTCTAAAATTCCTGTATCAATCAGAAAATTCTGTCCAAATTTTTTTTGAAAATTAAACTGATATTTCTGTAAAACCGCAATGGTATTCTTAGGATTTCCTAATGTAGCCATGTTATTCCTCTCTTTCTATAATCGAAAAAGAGCTGCCTCCGTGGTTTAAGAGACAGCTCTTCGTTTCGTTTTATTATGTGATTAGCCCTGAGAAATTGCTCCAGTTGGGCAAACACCAGCACATGTACCACAATCGAGGCAAGCATCTGCATCGATTACGTACTGAGAATCACCAGCAGAGATAGCTCCTACTGGGCACG
>DLQV01000038.1 GCA_002474415.1 Lachnospiraceae bacterium UBA7598 | reverse complement strand
CAGTGTCTCAGAAGTAGGTCTGACGCACAGACGCTCCGGCAGCTGATTGAGTCCGCCGTAAGTCACCCATGCAACTTCCGGCGCAAATCCTTCCACATGATCCTTCTCTTTTTCCAGAAGACTCTCCGGAATAAACATCGGCATATATACGTTCTCTACGCCTGTTTCTTTGAATCTGCGGTCTAATTCATGCTGTATATTTTCCCAGATAGCATACCCATCGGGCTTGATGATCATGCAGCCCTTTACTGCGGAATAATCAATCAGCTCTGCTTTCTTTACGACGTCGGTATACCATTGTGCAAAATCTTCCTCCATGGAAGTAATGGCTTCAACAAGTTTCTTCTCTTTCGCCATGTCTTTCTCCTTTTCTGCGACCACTGCGCGGTCATTTTTTACGTTATACTCGTGTAAGAGTTTTTCTTTTCTGCCCGCAAAATGCGCAGAAAAGCTCGAATATATAATATGACGAACACAACCGATTGTCAAGGTTGAGCAGCGCATACCACCTATTCTAAAATTCTACTCCAAAATTTTTCGGTTTTATATCATACATCATCGGTTTTCCGCTAACCGGATGTATAAAATCAATATGATAACTGCACAATGCCGGTGTAGCGCCTGCAGCATTCCCGTACTTATGATCACCGCAGATCGGAGTTCCGAGATGCGCCAGCTGCACACGGATCTGATGATGTCGTCCGGTATGCAATGTGATATCCAGCAACGCTGTTTTCTCTTCTTCCTTTATGACCCGGTAATCCAGTAAGGCTTCCTGTAAACCATTTTTGCCATTTCCATTCTTCTGCTCCTTGCGTGGCTGCTCCACCACACAGGATTTATTTTCTTTCCGGTCAAACTGCATCCAGTCCCGCAGCGTTCCCTCTGTGGCATGACCGGTAGCTTCCGCAAAAGTTTTTCCTTCCGGAAGCTGTACTCTGGCATAATACTTTTTCCCGAAGGAATGGTCTTTTACCTGCGCCGACAATTTTGCTGCCGCCTGTTTTGTCTTTGCAAACACCATCACGCCTTCCACCGGCTGATCCAGCCGATGCACGACACCGATAAACGGCTGTCCGGTTCCTTCCTGTGCTACGTGATTTAAAAGAATGCTCACCATATCTTTCTGTCCCAGTCTTTTGGTCTGCGTTGCAATTCCTGCCGGTTTGTAGCAGACGATCAGCTGTGCATCTTCATATATAATTTCCGGTTGTATCATAATTTTTTGTTCCTTACGCTTTTGTTCTGTTTATATGATTTATGAAGCGAAAATCCATTTAGGATTTATAGCCGGGAATAATGATTTCCCGTGCGTGTTCCACCTGCTCTTTGGTCGGTGGTTCCACGCCTTCTAGTGCATAAGGAATTCCGAGTTCCTTCCATTTAAATACGCCCAGTGTGTGATATGGCAAAATTTCCACACGTTCCACGGTTTTTAACGTATCAATAAATGCACGGAGCCGGTGTAACTGCCCATCGTCATCGGTAATACCCGGCACAAGTACATGGCGAATCCACATTGCCTTGCCGTGATCCGACAGACAGGTTGCCATATCCAGAATGTTTTTGTTTGTCTGGCCCGTCAGTTTTTTATGCTCGTCCTCATCAATTTCCTTTATGTCAAGCATAAACAGATCCGTCACTTCCATCAGTTTTTCAAACTTAGAGTAGAATGGTTCCTCACGGGTAAACGGGTTGCCCGATGTATCCAGACAGGTATTGACACCTTTTTCTTTTGCAAGCGTAAACAATTCTGTGACAAAATCAATCTGCAACAGTGCTTCTCCGCCGCTTACCGTAATACCGCCCTTTTTGCCCCAATATCTTTTATACCGCAGCGCCTGTTGTAAAATTTCCTCTGCGCTTTTCATTTCCCCCTCGGTTTTTGCCCAGGTATCTGGATTGTGGCAGTATTTGCAGCGCATATTGCAGCCTTTTAAAAAAATCAGATAGCGTACACCCGGACCGTCTGCGGAACCGAATGTTTCGATTGAATGTATATTTCCTAGCATTATTTTACCTCGTTTCTTTATATATCTTTTCCATTACATGATCTAATGATACGGGTTTCCCACCTTTTTCAATCTCTAATTCGGCATAATATACACCCCTTATCTCGTGTCATAATTATAGCACAATTATGTTCCACAATAAATTGAAAGAATCTTCCACTTCACAAAAATAGAGCTAATACACAAATTTCACATTCATGTATTAACTCTACTTTTTTCAATATGATCCACGAATTGCATTCCGCAATTCTGCAAGCAGGAACAAATTATACTTTGTGACACCTTAGATCATATTACATATGATCGTGGCAGGTACGTGCGATAACGTCCATCTGCTGTTCCTTGGTCAGATCAATGAACTTAACCGCGTAACCGGATACACGGATTGTGAAGTTTGCGTACTCTTCCTTCTCCGGATGCTCCATAGCATCGATAAGCTTCTCCTTGCCAAATACGTTGACGTTAAGGTGATGCGCACCCTGATCAAAGTATCCGTCCATAACGTTTACAAGGTTCTCGATTCGCTCGCCCTCTTCATTTCCAAGTGCACCAGGGTTGATGGTCTGGGTGTTGGAAATTCCGTCAAGTGCCCACTCATATGGGATCTTTGTCAGAGAGTTCAGGGAAGCAAGAAGTCCGCTCTTCTCTGCACCGTAGCTTGGGTTCGCTCCCGGTGAAAGTGGCTCGCCTGCCTTACGTCCGTCTGGCATTGCTCCTGTCGCTTTACCATATACAACGTTAGATGTAATGGTAAGGATAGAAGTTGTAGGCTCAGAATCACGGTAAGTGTGATGCTTCTTTAACTTATCCATGAATGTCTGTAACAGCCATACTCCGATATCATCGGCACGGTCATCGTCGTTACCGTATCTTGGGAAGTCTCCCTCGATCTCGAAGTCTTTTGCAATTCCGTTCTCGTCACGGATAACCTTAACCTTTGCATACTTGATTGCGGAAAGGGAATCGATTACGTGTGAGAAACCTGCAATACCGGTTGCAAATGTTCTCTTTAAATCCGTATCCATCAGAGAAAGTTCTGCTGCTTCATAGTAATATTTGTCATGCATATACTGGATCAGGTTTAAGGTATTTACATAAATATCTACTAACCAGTCCATCATCTTGTCGTACTTCTCCATGACTTCATCATAATCAAGGTACTCAGAAGTAATTGGCTTGTAATCCGGTCCTACCTGCTGACCGGTCTTCTCATCCACACCACCGTTGATTGCATAAAGGAGACACTTTGCAAGGTTTGCACGGGCACCGAAGAACTGCATTTCCTTACCTGTCTGTGTAGCAGATACACAGCAGCAGATTGCATAATCATCGCCCCATACCGGTTTCATCGCGTCATCGTTCTCATACTGGATGGAACTTGTATCGATAGAGATACGTGCTGCATAATCCTTGAATGCTTCCGGAAGTCTGGAAGAATATAATACGGTAAGGTTTGGCTCCGGAGCCGGTCCCATGTTCTCTAAGGTATGCAGGAAACGGAAGTCGGACTTTGTAACCATGGAACGTCCGTCTACGCCTGTACCTGCAACGTCAAGTGTTGCCCATACCGGATCACCGGAGAACAGCTGATTGTAAGAAGGAATACGTGCGAATTTTACCATACGAAGTTTCATCGTAAAGTGGTCAACTAATTCCTGTACTTCCTGCTCTGTGATGATACCCTTCTTTAAGTCTCTCTCGAAGTAGATATCCAGGAATGTGGAAACACGACCAACGGACATTGCTGCACCATTCTGTGTCTTGATCGCTGCAAGGTATCCGAAGTATAACCACTGTACAGCTTCCTTTGCGTTTGTTGCAGGTCTGGAAATATCGTATCCGTAGATCTCTGCAAGCTTCTTCATATCCTCTAAGCACTTGATCTGCTCTGCGATCTCTTCTCTTAAACGGATCACATTGTCTGTCATCTCACCACAGCCACAGTTTGCCTTATCTTTCTTCTTCTCCTCGATGAGGTGATCGATACCGTATAAAGCAACACGACGGTAATCACCAACGATACGTCCACGTCCGTATGTATCCGGCAGACCTGTTAAGATCTTATTGTGACGTACTTTCAACATCTCCGGTGTGTAAGCATCGAATACTGCTGTGTTGTGTGTCTTGTGATACTTGGTAAAGATCTCCTTTAACTTGTCACTTACCTGGTATCCGTAAGTCTCACAAGCCTGAACAGCCATCTTGATTCCGCCGTAAGGCATGAATGCACGCTTCAATGGCTTGTCTGTCTGTAAACCTACAATTGTCTCTAAATCCTTTAAAGATTCATCAATATATCCCGGACCATAAGCTGTAATACCGGTTACAACCTCGGTCTCCATATCGAGGACTCCGCCCTTTGCGCGCTCTTCCTTCTGCAGTTTCTGCAGTGCTCCCCAAAGCTTATTGGTAGCCTCTGTCGGTCCTGCAAGGAAATCCTCGTTACCATCATATGGTGTGTAGTTATCCTGAATGAACTGGCGGACATTAATCTCTTCTTTCCAAAGACGTCCTTCGAATCCATCCCACTCTTTCATTTCTAACATGGTGATCCTCCTTCTCTTATTGGTTAGTATTCTCTAATCACTGATAGATTACACTAACATTCATCATTTTGTCAATACCCACGCATGTCTTTATTTTCGTACAATATATTTGCCAGAAACTGGAAAATATAAAAGAACATAAAAAACCGCCTGGGTTTTTTATCTTTTGCCCAGACGGTACGACTCCTGTTATACATCTATTTGATGTATAACCTACGCACCCGCATCGCGTCAGCGATTTTTCATGCGGCGTGCTCCTTGTTATACTTCACGTGGTGCTCCACATTATCCGTCAGTCATATAACAAAGTCATTATAAGTCATATACTATTTTTTATCAAGTAGGACTTTTGTCCCATTTTATGAAATAACTACCATTCTTTCATGCTGTTGTAATATCCGGTAATGGCGCGTCTATTCTTGCGTATTTCCTTTGCCTGTCTGTGAACCGTGGCAAACTTTTCCCGCATCAGTTCCTTGTTGCGGGCTTCCTGTGCCTGAATCTTGACACTCTTGTCCGTTACCCGGCGAATACATGCCTGCATATCGCGGATTTCCTTGGCATAATTTTCCCGATTCTGATTCAGTTCTTCCTGAACCTGCGCATAGAGCTTTTCAAATCCGCTGTCCAGCTGGTTCAGCTGATCGATACACGCACTTTTTGCCTCCACGGTTTCATCAAATGCATCAAACGGACATTCCGGATCGGTCAGTGTATCTTTCTGCCGATCATCCAGCCGGATAATTTCATCCAGAACCTGTTCTTTTTTCTTCAGACTCTGCAGCATAATTGCGATATATGTATCTGGCATACTGTCTCCTGTCGGCATTACGCTACCGGTTCCTTTGTCTTAATATTGTTTCCGTTTGCGGTCTTTGCCATCACTTCTTTCCATGTATCCCGCATGGTACGAAGATGTTTTAAAACCTCTTCGAGAATTTCCGGATCTTTCCGGATATTTGCATCAAATAAACGCTTCAGAAGATAAGAATATACCGCATCAAAATCCTTGGCTACCGGATACTTGTGATCGAGTGTTGCCTGAAACTCCTCGATGATATTCTCCGTCTTCATGATATTGTCATGCGCTTTCTGCACATCATTTTTTTCCATTGCAACAATCGCAATGTTTGTAAATTTAATAGCTCCCTCATAGAGTAGCAGCGTCAGCTCTGCCGGTGTTGCTGTCTGGATCTTGCTGTTGTTATACGCTGCATATGGATTTTTCTGAATCATCCTGATTCCCCCTATTATTTCCTGTAATATTTCATTTTACAAAAGATTGATGTTATTTTTATTAGCTGGTCATTCCTGTGATGGAACTGGTCTGACTGTTCAACTTGGAAAGTGCGGTCTCCATCTTGGAGAATTTCTTGTAGTAATATTCCTCTTTATCAGAAATCTTGCTCTCCCACTCTGCAATCGTCTTCGTGTAGCTTGTATACTGCGAGGTCATTTCCTTGTCATTGTAAATGCTGTATCTGCTTCGCAGGGAATTACTCTGCATCTGCTTGTCGATTGCGGTATACAGATTGGTCGACAACTGCTTCATGAAATCAATCACGGTATCCGGATCACTACTTAAAGCAGCCATCAGCTTGTCCTTATTTCCGGATGTGTTTTCATCATCCTCATCTCCGTCAATATGGTAAGCATTCTGCTCATTTTCTGCTGAATTCATATAACCAAGTGTGCTGATTCCAAAACTGGAAAGCGAATAGTTCTTTCCATTGATGGAAATTGCCTTTGTCATGGAAGATGTCATAGCATTCATAATCGTACTCAGATTGGAATCACGGCGAAGCAGGGAGTCTTTGATCTTTGTCTCCCACTTTTCTACTTCCGAGTCAGACATCTGTGACTTCTCATCATCTGTCAACGGCTCGTAATTCTTTGCAGAATCTGCATTATACAGCTTTGTCATCTTGTTGATGATATTGTTGTAGCTGGTCAGGAAATCTTTGATCTTGTCGTAAAGTCCCTGCGTATCGGTCGTTGTGGAAATAGAAACTGCCTTGCTGTCATCTAAG
>DLQV01000033.1 GCA_002474415.1 Lachnospiraceae bacterium UBA7598 | reverse complement strand
AAAGAGGATATCAGATCCATACTGACACAGGAACCGGTTATGATTACAGCGTATGAAGATACCTGCTTTTATGCCCTGTCAGGTGTGGCCTCCGAAAAAGAAGAGGGGTCGAGCGTCAGTGGTGATAACTTTTCTCTTTTTTCCTTGGAGAACGGGCATTATCATGTCTGTCTTTCTGATGGGATGGGGAGTGGACCATCCGCATTTCGGGAGAGTGATATGGTCGTTGAGCTGATGCAGAAATTTATGGAAGCGGGGTTTCCACAGGAGACAGCCATCCGCATGATGAATTCGGCAATGGTTCTGCAGGGGGATCGTGAGTCCTACTCTACACTGGATTTCATGGACCTGGATCTGTATAGTGGGCAGATGACGATTACCAAAATCGGTGCAGCAGCATCTTTTCTGAAACACAAAGACCAGGTGGAGTGCCTGCGGGCGTCTACACTTCCGGCGGGAGTCGATGCATCCTGTACCGGGGATGTAATCCACAGGAAGCTCACACATGGGGATTTCCTTGTCATGGTTACGGATGGTGTGTTAGAATATCTACATGTAAAAAATCCGGAAGAAAAGCTCGCGGAAATGATAAAAGAGATAAAAACAGAGAATGCAGGTACTTTTGCAGAGAAGCTGATGGAACATGTGATGCTTTTTACAGGAGGACATGCACCGGATGATATGACAATTGTAGTAAGCGGAATCTGGGAGAAATAATGATCAGACAGGTAGAAAAATTTATGAAAACGTGGAATATGGTGCCGGAGGGAAGCAGAGTGCTGGCGGGAGTGTCCGGCGGGGCGGATTCCGTCTGTCTGTGCCTGATCCTGAAAGAACTTTCCACGAAAATGAATTTTTCCCTGGAGGTTATCCACGTGGAGCATGGAATTCGTGGAGAAGAGAGCCGGAAAGATGCTGCGTTTGTGGAACATCTCTGTAAGAATCTGGGGATTGTATGCCATATTCGAAATGTCGATGTTTTGCATTATGCCGATATGCATCATCTGGGAGAAGAAGAGGCAGCACGAATCCTGCGGTATCAGGTTTTCGCGGATGTTGCAGGGAAGGATCGAAACGTCCGGATCGCACTGGCACATCACATGGAAGACAATGCGGAAACAATGCTGTTTCAGCTGATCCGGGGAAGTGGACTGGACGGGTTATGTGGAATGCGTCCGCAGCGTACCGGAACAAACGGGGAAATCTATATCCGCCCGTTCTTGCAGTGCAGCAGAGAACAGATTGAACAGTTTTTAAGTGCGCGCGGGCAGGCGTACTGTACGGACAGTACCAATGCAGATGAGTCCTACAGCAGGAACCGGATGCGAAAAAGGGTACTTCCGGAGCTGATACAGATGAATCCGCAGGCGGTACAGCATATGCAGACGGCGATGGAACAGCTGCAACAGGTGAGAGATTATCTGGAAGAAGAGACAGTTTCGCTGGAAAAGACGCTGCTTTCCGGGGAGAAAGGAAACGTGAAGCTGTGTGTGGAAGGGCTGACAGAACTTCCACAGGCGATCCGGATGCGCCTGATCCGAAAAGCTGTCTGGAAGGCAGCGGGGGCATGCAAAGATATTACAGCGGCACATTTGCAGGCCGTGGCGGATCTGCTGGAAAAACAGACTGGAAAATATGTGGAACTGCCCTATGGACTGACTGCCACAAGAGTTTATGATGTGATTGAGATCATGGGAAAAAGGAAGGAAACAGAAAAAATCTGTGTAGAGGTAGATACGGTACAACTGCCGGAAAATCTGCAGGTTGGTACATGGAAATTCTCGTTTCAAAAATTTCCGTATGATGGAAATACCGATAAAATTCCACGAAAAATGTATACGAAATGGTTTGATTATGATAAGATAAAAGATAGTTTAGCTATACGTAACCGCAAAAAGGGAGACTATTTTGTGCTGGATGCGATGGGACATCACAAGAAGCTGGAGGATTATTTTGTCAATGAAAAGATCCCCGCATGGCGTAGAGATGAGCAGCTGCTTCTGGCCGGGGAGGATGAAATCTTCTGGATCGTCGGAGGGCGTATGGCATATGGCACAGGGATTTCCGATACGACCCGATGGGTGCTGGAAATCACTGCCAGCAACAGCCATTGAAGGAGGATAAGAGGATGGATTACAGTAAGAAACATGAGATATCGGTATATCTGACCGAGGAACAGTTAAATCAGCGAATTGCAGAGATTGGTGCACAGATCACAGAACGTTTTAAAGGAGAGTCGGTTTATCTGGTCTGCATCTTGAAAGGATCTATCTTTTTCACAACAGAACTTGCAAAGCGGATTGCTCTGCCAATGACAATTGATTTTATTTCGGCATCCAGTTATGGGGCACAGACCCATTCTTCCGGTGTCGTAAATATCAAGAAGGATCTCGAGCAGTCGATCGAAGGAGAGAACGTAATCGTTGTGGAGGATATTGTAGATTCCGGAAACACATTAAGCCGGCTGATGCAGTTGTTTGAGAGCCGTAATCCAAAGACCCTTACCATCTGCACCCTGTTAGATAAGCCGGATCGCCGTGTGGTAGAAAACCTGCAGGTAGATTATACCGGATTTGTGATACCGGATAAGTTCGTAGTCGGATTTGGTCTTGATTACGATCAGAGATACCGCAACCTTCCGTACATTGGTTTCGTGGAAGATGCGGATTAAAAAAAGGAGAGTAGTACATTGAATACAAAGAACAGACCCCGATTTGGAGGATTTGGCGTTTACGCGATGCTGATCCTGCTTGTGATTATTTTGTGGTATACCTTTACCAACAACAGTGCAACCAGTGATTTCTCACAGAATAATCTCTGGAAAGCAATCAGCGAGGAAAAGGTTGTCAGCATCCGTGTGGAACAGAACCGTGAAGTACCGACCGGTTATCTGAATATCAAACTGAAAGATGGTTCTACGGAACGGATGTATACCTCAGATGTGAACGAGATCCAGAAGGAACTGAAGGAAAAAGACTTTACTCAGTTTGTTGTGGATGATGTGCCGTCCGAGAGCTGGATCATGACACTTTTGCCGTATTTGCTTATTTTTGGTGCCATCTTTATTCTGTTCATTATTATGAGCAACAATGCGGCGGCAAACAACAGCGGCGGCAAAATGATGAATTTTGGAAAAAGCCGTGCAAAACTTTCTACCGAGGAAGATAACCATATGACATTTGAGAATGTCGCCGGTCTGAAAGAAGAAAAAGAAGAACTTGAGGAGCTTGTTGATTTTCTGCGTGCTCCAAAGAAGTATACGAACCTTGGCGCACGTATTCCAAAAGGTGTGCTTTTAGTGGGACCTCCAGGAACTGGTAAAACACTTCTGGCAAAAGCCGTTGCGGGAGAAGCAGGAGTACCGTTCTTTAGTATTTCCGGCTCTGATTTCGTAGAAATGTTTGTCGGTGTCGGAGCTTCGCGTGTCCGTGACTTGTTTGAGGATGCCAAGAAAAATGCACCGTGTATTGTGTTTATCGACGAGATTGATGCGGTAGCAAGACGCCGTGGTACAGGTATGGGAGGAGGTCATGATGAGCGCGAGCAGACCTTAAACCAGATGCTTGTTGAGATGGATGGATTTGGTGTTAATCAGGGGATTATTGTGATGGCAGCAACCAACCGTGTGGATATTCTGGATCCTGCAATCATGCGTCCAGGTCGTTTTGACCGAAAGATTGTAGTCGGAAGACCGGATGTGGCAGGGCGTGAAGAAATTCTTCAGGTGCATGCAAAGAACAAGCCGCTGGGAGATGATGTGGATTTAAAACAGATCGCACAGACGACTGCGGGATTTACAGGAGCAGATCTGGAGAATCTGTTGAATGAGGCTGCGATTCTTGCGGCAAAAGAGAGCCGGGCATATATCCAGCAGGCAGACATCCAGAAAGCATTTATCAAAGTCGGAATCGGTGCGGAGAAGCATAGCCGTGTTATTTCCGAAAAAGAAAAGAAAATTACGGCATATCATGAATCTGGACATGCGCTCCTGTTTCATCTTCTGCCGGATGTGGGACCGGTGCATACTGTGTCTATCATTCCAACGGGAGCCGGTGCTGCTGGTTATACCATGCCGCTTCCGGAGAAGGATGAGATGTTTAATTCCAAGGGACGCATGCTGCAGGAGATCGTGGTAGATCTCGGAGGACGTGTTGCAGAGGAACTGGTATTTGATGATATCACGACAGGTGCTTCCCAGGATATCAAACAGGCCACAAAGATGGCGCGTGATATGGTGACACGTTATGGAATGTCCGAAAATATCGGCCTGATCTGTTACAAAGATGATGACGATGAAGTATTTATCGGACGTGATTTGGCACATGCGCATAGCTACAGCGAGGGAATTGCTTCTGCTATTGATGCGGAAGTAAAGCGCATCATTGATGAGTCTTATGAGAAGGCGAAAAAGATTATCGGGGAGCACCGGGATGTGCTTGACCGTTGTGCAGCGCTTCTTTTAGAAAAAGAAAAGATCACACGCGAAGAGTTCGAAGCATTATTTGAAGAATAAGAACACAGCAAAGTGGTCAAAATGACAGAAAAAAGGCTCTGCCGGAACTGGTTTTCCGGCAGAGCCTTTTTGTT
>DLQV01000146.1:2078-3565 GCA_002474415.1 Lachnospiraceae bacterium UBA7598 | reverse complement strand
CACCGGTCTCTCCTGTTAAAATGTTAAGTCCTTCTTTAAATTCTACCTCCGTCTCTGTGATAAGAGCAAGGTTCTTCACATGTAGATTTTGTAACATACATTCTCCTTCTACTTTTCCGAAGCATTTTTTATTACTGTTCTACAATCTTCCGAAGTTTTTTCATGATGTGTACCGCGTCATCAGCTGTACGGATCACACACAGAATCGTGTCGTCTCCCGCAAGTGAGCCGACAATCTCCTGTATCCGCATGGCATCTACTGCAGCCGCAACGGCTCCCGCCATGCCGGACACGGTTTTGATTACAACAATATTTTCCGCTGCATCCACGGACAAAAATCCTTCCCGGAGAACTCTTGCATATTTTTCCATCATATTGGAATCCGCGTCCGTAATCACCGCATATTTTTGTCTGCCGTTGTCCGTTGCAATCTTTGTCAGCTTCAGTTCACGGATATCACGGGATACGGTTGCCTGGGTAACCTGAAACCCTTCTTTTTCGAGATATGCGGACAATTCTTCCTGTGTTTCCACATCATTTTTCTGAATCAATTCGAGTATCTTTGCCTGTCGTGTTGTTTTCATATGTCCTCCTTTGCGTCCTACGGTCTCATCTTTTTCCTCAGTATTTCTAAGAAACTCTGGTTACTGATTTTACAGATCCGGATGGTACTTTCCGCCTGTGCAATCCGCACACGGTCTCCCACGTGCAGATGCTCCGGTGTGTCCCCGTCAAAGCTGACACATGCCGTCTCATCCTTTTGAAACCGTCTGCTTCCCATCTCGATCTCCACAACATCCTCCGCTCCAAACACAATGCTTTTGGAGTTTAAGTCATGTGCGTTGATCGGTGTCAAAAGAAGTACCCTTGCTTTCGGGTCCACAATCGGACCTCCAGTCGACAAATTATAGCCGGTCGAGCCGGTCGGTGTCGCAACGATCACACCATCTGCATGATAGGTTGTCAGATATTCCCCATTGACATACACATTCAAAAGCAGCATGGACAGATCCCCGGACCAGTGGATCACGACATCATTCAACGCCATGTGCGCGCCGTTTCCGCCAATTTTTTCGCCGGTCAGAACGATCCGCTCTTCCATGATGCAATCGTCCTGCATCAGACAGTCAATCGCATGAAATACGGTAGCTTCCTCCAGCTCACACAGATAGCCCAGTGTCCCAAGGTTTACGCCAATCAGCGGAATCTGTAACGTCTCCACCTTGGTTGCCGCACGGATGAGCGTGCCGTCTCCGCCGAGAACAAGGATACATTCCGTGTCTGCCGGAATCTCGGAAAGCGCAAAATCTTTCTGGTTGTCATCCTCCACATTGCTGACACAGATTGCAGCACTGCCGCCTTTTTGTTGTATGTACGAGACAATTTCTTTTGAGAGTGTCAGATCACGATCTTTGTACCGGTTCGTGATCAGCATAAATTTACGCATCTACTTATCCAATTCTCCGTGTGCTGCTTCCACGACTGCG
>DLQV01000146.1:0-1991 GCA_002474415.1 Lachnospiraceae bacterium UBA7598 | reverse complement strand
AATATGCACGAGATACTCGATATTTCCCTCCGGTCCCTTGATCGGTGAATATTCCAGATGATGTACCGAAAATCCATTTTCGAGGGCAAAGGTAATGATCCGCTCGATTACTTCCTCGTGAACGGCCTTATCACGTACCACGCCTTTCTTTCCCACCTTTTCCCGTCCGGCTTCAAACTGCGGTTTGATCAGACATACCATCTGTCCGCCGTCCTTTAACAGCGCGCGTGCCGCCGGAAGTACTTTGGTCAGGGAAATAAATGAAACATCCACCGAAGCAAAATCAAGCACATCATCGATATCTTCCGGTGTGACATAGCGGATGTTTGTTTTTTCCATACAGACAACCCGCGGGTCCTGGCGCAGTTTCCATGCAAACTGGCCATATCCCACATCGACGGAATACACTTTCTTGGCCCCGTTCTGCAGCATGCAGTCCGTAAACCCGCCAGTTGAAGCTCCGATATCCATGCACACCATGCCATCTAAGGAAATGGCAAAATGTGTCATTGCTTTTTCCAGTTTCAGACCGCCGCGGCTGACATATTTTAATGTATTTCCGTGAATCTCAATCGGAGCATCCTCTGCAAAAGTGCTTCCCGCTTTGTCCTCCCGGTTATTGTTGACAAATACATTGCCCTCCATAATCATGGTCTTTGCCTTTTCCCGCGATGGTGCCAGACCACGTTTTACAAGAAGTACATCCAATCGTTCTTTCATAATTCCTCCGGTAATTTTGCTAATATTTTTTCCGTCACGGAATCTGCATCCAGTCCCAGTGCTTTCTTTAATTCCCCGACACTTCCGTGCTCCACAAAGCAGTCGCAAATTGCAATCCTAAGGACCTTTGTATGCAGTGCTTCTTCCTCCAGAAATGCAGCCACATGCTCTCCAAATCCCCCGCTTGCCACATTCTCTTCCATCGTCACAAGAAGCGGATGGGATTCTGCCAGTTTCCGCACACAGTTTTTATCCAGTGGCATGGCAAATCTTGCATTTACCACCGTTGCAGAGATTCCTTTTTCTGCCAGTTTATCTTTTACCTGCCAGGCCGTTTCCACCATCGAACCGATCGCAAAAAGTGCAACCTCTGTACCCTCGGCGAGTACTTCCGCACAGCCTTTTTGAATCGGTGCCCGCTGATCTTTCCAGAGATCGCAGGCTTCTCCGCGCGGATAGCGGATCGCCATCGGTTCCTCTGCAGCGATCGCATACTTAAGCATATCGGAAAGCTCCCATTTGTTTTTCGGAGCCATAACCGTCAGATTCGGAATACTCGACAGATACGACAGGTCAAAAATTCCCTGATGCGTGGCACCGTCTTTTCCGACTAATCCCGCACGGTCTACGGCAAATACAACCGGCAGATTCTGTGCACACACATCATGTAACACCTGGTCATAGGCACGCTGCAAAAAGGAGGAATACACCGCAAATACCGGTTTGAGTCCCGCCTTTGCCATACCGGCCGCGAACGTTACTGCATGTTCCTCCGCAATTCCCACGTCAAAGAAACGGTCCGGGAAAAGATTTTTAAATCTCTTTAAGCCGGTTCCGTCTGCCATCGCTGCCGTAATTGCAACCACCTTCGGCTCCCTCTCTCCCATTTTGCGCATGACCGTGGAGAATACATCCGTGTAATGCGCTTTTTCCTGATGATACAGCGGAACACCGGTATCAATGTCAAACGGTCCCGTTCCGTGGAAACGCGCCGGATGGCGCTCGGCAGGAAGATATCCCTCTCCCTTGACCGTACGCACATGAACCAACACCGGACCGCGCACACGCTTTGCTTCCGCAAGCACTTTTCGGATTTCTTTCACATTGGTGCCGTCCACCGGTCCTAAATAGGTGATGCCCATATTTTCAAAAAACATTCCCGGAACAAACAGCTGTTTGATACCGCTTTTGGCATTACGGATACGTTTGACCATCCGCTCTCCTACAACCGGAATCCGGTTCAGTGAATTTGTCACACCGTCTTTTAAATC
>DLQV01000147.1:9775-10054 GCA_002474415.1 Lachnospiraceae bacterium UBA7598 | reverse complement strand
ACCGCCATTATGCTATAATGAAACATACGGATGCAAAAGATAAGGAGAACAAAGATTCGGATGAAAAAAACATTGTATATCATAAGGGATATAGCCATTACCGTCGGGATTCAGCTTCTGTGTTTTGCGGTCTGTTTGTGGATACAAAACAGTACCGTGGAAAATGCGCTGATCCCGGCTGTATCTATTTTTGGAGTTTTTCTGACTTCTGTAATCACACCCGGATACCTGTATGGTGTGGCAGCCGCAATTCTCAGTGTTCTTGAAGTGAATTTTGCA
>DLQV01000147.1:0-9681 GCA_002474415.1 Lachnospiraceae bacterium UBA7598 | reverse complement strand
GGATTATCATACTGATGGCTTTGATCACCTGCGGGTTTACCACGAAAATAAAATATAATAAAATTCTCGAAGCGGAAAGAGAAAAGGAGAAGATCCGTGCAGATATATTTCGTGCGGTTTCTCATGATCTGCGGACACCGCTTACGACGATCTATGGCTCTAGCTCGGCATTGCTTGATCCGGATAATGATTTTAAGAAAGAACAGCGTACAAAGATGTTGCAGGATATCCAACAGGACGCACAGTGGCTTTTTCGGATGGTTGAGAATCTACTTTCCATCACAAAGCTTGACAGCGGAAAAGTAAAAATTATTAAAACACCTACGGTCTTGGATGAGCTGATTGATTCGGTGATTTTAAAATTTCATAAAAGATATCCCGATCAGGAGGTTGAAATTGATATTCCGGATGAATTCGTGGTAATTCCCATGGATGCAATCCTGATCCAGCAGGTGTTGATCAATATTTTAGAAAACGCGGTGCAGCATGCAGAAGGGATGGTGCATCTTGGACTGAAAGTATTTCTTGTGGCAGACAAAGCAGTGTTTGAAGTGCAGGACGATGGATGTGGAATTCCGGAGGAAAAATTAAAATCTGTTTTTTACGGAAGCCATGAGCCATATGAAGCATCTTCTGATTGTAAACGAAGCAATGCAGGGATTGGGCTGGCTGTCTGCGCGACAATTATCAAAGCGCACGGAGGAACGATCAAGGCAGAAAATAAGAAAAATGGAGGTGCGCTTTTCCGGTTTTATCTGGATATGGAGGGGGAAGAACAATCATGAATGGAAACAAATACAAAATACTGACAATTGAGGACGATGAACATATTAACAGTCTGGTTTCCACGCTTCTTGAGGCAAACGGATATCAGGCGTTGTCTGCATATTCCTGCGAAGAGGGAATGATGATGTATGCGTCACACAGACCGGATCTGGTTGTCCTGGATCTGGGACTTCCGGATCTGGATGGGATGGCTTTCTTAAAGAAAATCCGAAAAGATTCCCTGACACCTGTGATTGTGCTTTCCGCCCGGTCAGATGAAAAGGATAAAGTGGAAGCTTTGGATATGGGAGCCAATGATTATATTACAAAACCATTTGGCTCCAATGAATTTCTTGCGCGGATCCGTTCGACACTTCGCATGACAACACACCGTATGCAGAATGGAATGTTTCCGGGGGGAAAGTTTGAGGCATCCGGACTGGTGATCGATTACGATGCAAGAAGAGTATTTTTACATAAAAAAGAGGTAAAATTGACACAGACTGAGTACAACATTATTGCAGCGTTGTCGGAGCATGCGGGAAAGGTTATGACATATTCTGCCATCATCAAGGAAATCTGGGGATATAACGATGAGGGAAGCATCAAAAAACTGCAGGTCAATATGGTAAATATACGCAAGAAGCTGGGAGCCAGACCAGGAGAAAAAAATTATATTGTAAATGAACTGGGCGTAGGTTATCGTATGTGTGAGGCGGATGAAGAAACCTTATAGTTGCAGGTTAGAGGATAATATAAAAAAGAGGAAAAACGTTTCTTTGCGTTTTTCCTCTTTTTTTGTTTATTATGTATTACAAAAGCTGAATACCATGTTTCTCGCAGGCTGCAATTGTCTCTTCCGGCCAGAGAGAACTCTGAACCTCGCCGATATGGGCTTTGCGAAGGAAGAACATACAGATACGGGACTGACCGATTCCTCCACCGATCGTATATGGAAGAGTTCCGTCGATGATGGACTTCTGGAATGGCAGATCCTTGCGCTCCGGACAGCCGGCTTTGTCAAGCTGGGAAATCAGAGCCGTCTTATCAACGCGGATACCCATCGAAGATAACTCCAGAGAAATGTCAAGCACCGGATAATATACAAGAATATCTGCATTTAAAGACCAGTCATCATAGTCCGGAGCACGTCCGTCGTGTGGCTCACCGGACTCTAAGGTATCACCGATCTGCATAATGCATACAGCACCTTTTGCCTTGGTGATATAATACTCACGCTCCTTTGGTGTGTTGTCCGGGAACAGGTCTTCAAGTTCCTGGGAGGTGATAAAGAAAATTTCCTTTGGAAGGATCAGATCTATGTAATCATACTGGATGGCCATATACTGTTCTGTTTTGCGAAGACACTTATATACGGTACGAACGGTCTCTTTTAAATAGTCCAGATTACGATCCTCTTTGTGGATGATTTTCTCCCAATCCCACTGGTCTACAAAAATGGAATGAATATTGTCAGTGCTTTCATCGCGGCGGATGGCATTCATATCGGTGTAAATGCCTTCTCCAACCTGAAATCCGTATTTTTTCAGTGCATATCGTTTCCATTTCGCGAGAGAATGGACAACTTCCGCATTTTTATCGTCCTGCTCTTTGATGCCGAATGTAACCGGACGCTCATAACCGTTTAAGTTATCATTAAGACCGGTCGCCGGATCTACAAAAAGAGGAGCAGAAACACGTGTCAGATTCAGTCTCTGCGCTAACAGTGCCTGAAAGAAATCTTTGACTGTCTTGATGGCAAGCTGTGTGTCATGAAGATTCAGTTCTGATTTGTATTGTTTTGGTAAAATAAGATTTTCCATGAGATCTCCTTTGTCATATTGTTACTCTGTGTTTCATTATAGCACATGAACTATGGAATTCAAGTCAAAAAGGTGTTAGAATTAGGATATGATTTTACAAAAAAGAAATGGAGAAAAGCAGATGAAAAGAGAAGATTTAACCGTTCCGGCAATTTTTGCGGAGGCAATCGGAATGATCCTTGGAATTGTCTATATCGGACTGCAGATCTATTATGGGATTGCCTATAAAGTTGCGCCATATAAATTTATCTGTAATATTGCAGGAGTCGTTCTGATTTATGTGGGACTCAGTCTGGTAAGCTGCCAGCCGGAAAAAATCAACCGGCTTCCGAAAGAAGTGTGTGTGGGAAAGGTGCGTAAATATTCCATCCGGATGATCCGGCTGGTAAAACTGGTGTTTATCATCGGCCTGATGGTTCCGTGTGTGGGAGATGTAATCGGGATCGAACTCAAGGATGCGTACAGTCTGCTCGTGATTGCCGCAATCCTTGTGATCACCGTGTTTTATGAGTACCGGATCATTCAGCTGCTTCGAAATGATCATCATGATCAGAGGCAGCCATAAGACGTGCCGCTTTCCGATCCCGGCATTTTGTTCCCAGGCGGAATAAGGAAAAGCCCAGAGCAAGAGAAACGATTGTCAGGAGAAAAATCATGACGCTTAAAAGATTCGTTTCTTTCAGATTGTCCAGTAGTGGTCCGATGATGGTTCCCCAGAAGTTGAACAGGATGTGGAAGAACATTGAAAAATAGATACTTCCTCCTTTTTCACAGATCCATCCCAGTACAAGACCGAGAACAAATGCATAGATTCCCTGGATCCAGTTCATATGAAAGACTCCGAAGAGAGCCGCCTGCATCAGGTTGGCAGCCCAGAACGGAAGTGCCCGGCGGACCAGATGCAGAGTGACACCGCGGAAAACCAGTTCTTCGCAGACAGGACCGAGAATTACCGCATAAATAAACATAAACAATCCGACATTGGAATCCAGTCCGGCAGTTTCCATCAGTTTTTCGTACTGTTTAAGCCATTGCGGAAAAAGAAGAGAGACCGCAGACGTCAGATAACCGGAAAAGAACTGCATGCCGGGAATCAAAAGAATGATGGATAAAAACTGCAGAGGATGAAACGTAAGGGAAGGCTTTGGAAGATAACTGCCTCCACAGGAACGATAATACCATAATCCCATAAAGACGATGCAGGTTATGGAATAAATCAGCATGATGCATGCATTAAACTCCGTATTGGTCAGAAGTGTTTCAATGGTATCGGCATCAAGTGTTCCAGTATGGATTGCCGGATATACAAAAAGCGCGGCAATTCCGATCATAAAAAAAGAAGCCAGTATCTGTGCGGCTGTTGTTGTTAAAATTGGCAGAAAGCCGGAAAAAAAGTAACCGATCTTTTTCATATTATAAATTCTCCATTCGTTTTCGTGATTGGTAAACTGTATTAAACATTATAGCATAAGAATGGGGTAATGCAAGAAATCTGTTTACTTTAAAACTTTAATATGATAAAATACAGACATGATTTTTGAAGGAAAGAGGGAGCATAATGAGCAAGAAACTTAAAACAGAGGCAGTAGATCATCTGTTTGATGCAATTTTATGTCTGCAGAACAGAGAGGAATGTTATACATTTTTTGAGGATGTGTGTACGGTCAATGAATTGCTTTCTTTATCACAGCGATTTGAAGTGGCAGGAATGCTGCGGGATCAGAAGACATATCTTGACATTGCGGAGAAGACAGGGGCGTCTACAGCGACGATCAGCCGTGTCAATCGTTCTTTAAACTATGGAAATGACGGATATGAAATGGTGTTTAACCGTCTGTCGCAGAAACGTCCGGAAGAAGAGTAAAAAAGCGCCAATGCGTATATGCATCAGCGCTGAAAAATACAATTGTCCATGGATTGTTAAATCGTATCTTTTTTGGAGGATTCCTTTTTGGAATTCTCTTTTTTATTGGTTTTACTGTTCTGACTGTTGATGTTGTCGATGACACTTTCGATAATCATCTTTTTGATGTATACGTCGTAGCTGAGCAGACAGATAAAACTGAAATTCTGCAAAAACTCCTGGTCGTTTTCTGGAAACTCCTGGAACGTTTTGCGGGAGAGTGCATATTTTTTTCCGAGATCCTTTAATAATTTCTCGGATTCCGTGCTCTCTAAATTAAAAACTTCGTTATAGACATCTTCCATATTAAATCCGGCTTTGTTGCCAAAGTAATGCTCTGTCAGGGGATTTAACAGGGACTGGATGTCATTGATGCTGAGAAGATTCTTAAAATAGTAAATGAATAACAGGGTCAGCACATGCTCCTTGGAATATTTTTTCTTCTCCGGGGCAGGGAGAAGATTGTTTTTGGCATAGTTGTTGATCATTGTTTTGGTCAGAATCTTATCATCTTCATAGCGTTTGCAGGCCTCTAACTGCTCGTCCATAAAGGTTGTGACCTGATCCATATATAAACCGATATTTGGAATGTCTTCCGTTTTGATGTAATCAATTGAAACCAGTTTCTTCTGCAGTGCAGCAAGAAATTCTTTTACTTCATTGTCCATATTTTCACCTCATATCACATTATATAGTAATAAAAACTAGATGACAAGGCGTTTTCATGCTTTTTTCAAAAAACAAAAGAATGTATGTTCTATCCGGACGATCTATGATATAATGGGACACACGAATAATGAATTATGGAAAGAGACGGAGAAACGATATGAGCTTATTAGATGCACTGAACGAACCACAGCGACAGGCTGTGATGGCAACTGACGGACCGCTTCTGATTCTGGCAGGTGCCGGGTCCGGGAAAACCAGGGTACTGACACATCGTACGGCATATCTGATTGAGGAATGCGGGGTCAATCCCTACAATATCATGGCAATCACGTTTACGAATAAGGCGGCGGGGGAGATGCGGGAGCGTATTGACCAGATGGTTGGATATGGTTCGGAAAGCATCTGGGTGTGCACATTCCATTCCACCTGTGTGCGTATATTGCGCAGATATATTGATCGGCTGGGGTTTGGTACCAATTTTACCATCTACGATTCCGATGATCAGAAGACCCTGATGAAGGATATCTGCAAACGTCTGGAAATCGATACGAAGATGTACAAAGAAAAAATGTTTCTTTCTGCCATTTCCTCCGCAAAAGATGAACTGATCGATCCGATTGAATTTGAAACACGCGCGGCAGGTGATTATGTGAAACGCAAACAGGCACAGGTTTATCGGGAATATCAGCAGGCGTTGAAGCAGAATAATGCATTGGATTTTGATGATCTGATCATGAAAACCGTGGAACTGTTTAAACTGGACAAAGAGGTGCTTGCCTCGTATCAGGACCGTTTCCGCTATATTATGGTAGACGAATATCAGGATACCAATACCGCACAGTTTGAACTGATCCGTCTGCTGGCTTCAAAATACCAGAATCTTTGTGTCGTAGGTGATGATGATCAGTCCATCTATAAGTTCCGGGGGGCAAATATCTACAATATTTTGAATTTTGAACATCATTTTCCGGATGCCACGGTGATCAAACTGGAGCAGAATTACCGGAGCACGCAAAACATTCTGGACGCAGCCAATGCTGTGATTGCCAACAATCAGGGACGAAAGGAAAAGCGTCTGTGGACGGACAATGGAGCCGGGGACAAGATCACTTTTGAGCAGCTGGATACGGCGGCAGAGGAAGCCGATTTTGTGGCAAGGGATATTGCCCGGCGGGTACGCAAAGGAGAGTATCAGTATAAAGACTGTGCCATTCTCTATCGTACCAATGCACAGTCCCGTCTCTTCGAGGAGCGTTTTATTACAGCAAACATTCCATATAAAATTTTTGGCGGTGTAAATTTCTATGCGCGTAAGGAAGTGAAGGATCTGCTGGCGTACTTAAAGACCATCGACAATGGGCAGGATGATCTGGCGGTGCGGCGTATTATCAATATACCGAAGCGTGGAATTGGTGCGGCATCGATCAACAAAGTGGCATTGTATGCCCAGGAGCAGGAGATCAGTTTTTATGATGCACTCTGTGTGGCTGACCAGGTACCGGGGCTGGGCAAAGCGGCAGCAAAGATCCAGCCGTTTGTGTTGTTTATCCAGGCTATGAAAGCAAAGGCAAAGCTGCTTTCGGTTGCGGATCTGCTGCAGGAAATCATTGAAACGACCGGTTATGTCAAAGAACTCGAAGCAGAGGGAACCGATGAGGCAGAGGCAAGAATTGAAAATATTGACGAATTGATCAGCAAAGCTGTGGATTATGCGGAGGGGGAAGAAGCTCCGACCTTAAACGGCTTTCTGGAAAATGTCGCTCTGGTTGCGGATATTGACAGTTTTGATGAAAACAGCGACTATGTGGTCCTTATGACGTTGCATAGTGCGAAAGGACTCGAATTTCCGAATGTTTATCTGGCAGGACTTGAGGACGGACTGTTTCCGAGTTATATGTCTATTACGAGCGATAATTCCCAGGCCGAGATCGAGGAAGAACGGCGTCTGGCATATGTGGGAATTACCCGTGCAAAGAAAAATCTGACAATCACTTCCGCACGTGTGCGTATGGTGCGTGGACAGACACAGTATGGAAAGGTATCCCGGTTTGTCAGGGAAATTCCGCCGGAACTTCTTTCAAGAGAGATTTATGAGCCAAAGACAAAGGAAGAACCCATCGAACAATCCGCATTTCAGAAGGCACGCAAAGCATTCCGGACGGTGCCAAGCTATGGGGGAAGCGGATATGGAAAAGAAGTGGGAGAGGGATATGGATCAACCTTCCGTTCTCCCAAAACCACAAAACCGGTATATACAAAGGTGGAGAACCAGCGCGATTTTGGTTCGGCTGGTGGCGCATTGTCCTATCAGGTGGGGGATCGTGTCCGCCATATTAAATTTGGCGATGGAGAAGTCATGGCAATTGTTTCCGGGGGTAGGGACTATGAAGTGACCGTGGATTTCGACAAAGCCGGAACAAAGAAGATGTTTGCCAGTTTCGCAAAATTAAAAAAGATATGATAAAATTTTTATAAACGCAAATTTTTCATAGGAAAACAGGGAAAGATATGCTATAATGGATGTAATTAAAAATGCAGGAAGGAGAAGTGCCATCATGAGTAAAGTAGAAGATATTTTAGCATCTACCAAAGTTGGGGATGTTTTGGATGCAGCAAAGCTTAATAAGTTTTTGAAGAGACAGGAAGAAGAGGAGAAGAAACCTTCCAAGTTCGTGGTTGTATTCGCCGTGATCGGAATCGTTGTCGCAGTTGCAGCAGCAATCTATGGAATTTATCGTTTCTTTACACCGGATTATCTGGATGATTTTGAGGACGATTTTGAAGATGAGTTCGACAATGACTTCTTCGAGGATGAGGATGATGAGCCAGCTGCAGAGTCTAAGGATGCTTCCGCAGACAAGACAGAGGACTAATCATTGCTGGAATCGTGAGAACTTTCAGGCAGTTTAAGCGAAAAAGAAAACCGAACGAAGAAAGAAGGGACTGCAGTTGTGTAGTCCCTTTTTCCGTAAGAAAATAAGATTTAGAATGATGCATGAGGAGTAAAAGGATGAAAAAAGGGCAGATTGCAGAAGGAAACGTAACAACCGTAGAATTCCCGAACAAAGGGATTGTGATGACAGACGAGGGAGAACGCGTCATCGTCAAGAATACCATTCCGGGACAGCGGGTTTCCTTTGTGGTAAATAAAGTACGAAAAGGAAAAGCAGAAGGACGACTTTTGGAAACCGTGAAGAAATCGCCACTGGAAACCGCAGATACCTGCCGGCATTTCGGACAGTGCGGAGGATGTACGTATCAGAGTCTGCCTTATGAAGAACAGTTAAAGATCAAGGAGACACAGGTGCGCGGCATGATGGAGCAGGCGATCGGGGATGCCTGTGCCTATGAGTTTCTGCCAATCAAACATAGCCCGCGTGTGCTTGCTTACCGCAACAAAATGGAATTTTCATTCGGAGACGAATACAAGGACGGACCGCTGGCACTTGGAATGCACAAGCGTGGCAGTTTTTATGATATTGTAACGGTAGAGGACTGTCGGATCGTAGATGGTGATTTCCGTGCAATTCTTATGGCGACGCTCACGTATTTCAGGGAGCAGGAAATCTCCTTCTATCACAGACTGCGCCATACCGGATATCTGCGTCATCTTCTTGTGCGAAAGGCAGTAAAGACGGGGGAGATTTTAGTCGATCTGATCACTACGACGCAGGATTGGAGGAATGCACAGGAGCAGGAGCCGGACGAACGTGCAAAGATAGAGGCTGCATTGCTGGAAAAGCAGGGGAAATGTCCATATGCCGGAACGGTAAATGAAGAAAAAGAAAAGCAGCTTTTAGACGAATGGAAAGATGTACTTTTGACACTTTCACTGGAAGGAACCTTAAAAGGGGTACTCCACACAAAAAATGACAGTGTGGCGGATGTTGTAAAAAACGAGGGAACAGAAGTACTTTTCGGACAGGATTATTTTTATGAGGAACTGTTGGGACTGCGTTTTCAGATTTCACCGTTTTCCTTTTTCCAGACGAACTCTCTCGGAGCAGAAGTGCTTTACTCCACGGCCCGTGAATTTATCCTCGGGGATAATCCGGACATGCTGGCAGATAAGACCGTTTATGATCTGTACAGCGGTACCGGTACGATCGCACAGATGCTCGCTCCAGTCTGCAAAAAAGTTGTGGGTGTGGAGATCATCGAGGAAGCGGTAGAGGCGGCAAAAGAGAATGCGGCACTCAATCATCTGGACAACTGTGAATTTTTGGCGGGTGACGTCTTAAAGGTGCTCGATACGATTGAAGAGCGGCCGGATTATATTGTGCTTGATCCGCCAAGAGATGGTATTCATCCGAAGGCGCTGGAAAAGATTATCAATTATGGTGTGGATCATATGATTTATATTTCGTGTAAGCCGACGAGTCTGGCGCGGGATCTGGAGGTGCTTCTGGCGCGGGGGTATGTCGTGGATAAGGTGCAGTGTGTGGATATGTTTCCGAATACGGTGCATGTTGAGACGTTCGTCCTATTATCGCGTAAAATAGATACACCTAAGATTGAGGT
>DLQV01000109.1 GCA_002474415.1 Lachnospiraceae bacterium UBA7598 | reverse complement strand
ATAGTGGCAATTCCGCTTGCACGTCTTTACATGAAACTGCATTTTTCACATAAAATAATAAACAAAGAAGTGTTAAAGCAGGCCGGAAACAAAGGTTTTTATCTGTATGGAAATCATACACATTTTCTGGCGGATGCGCTGATACCAACGCTGGTGAATCATCCGCGGGAAACGGCGGTGATCGTGCATCCGAACAATGTTTCCATGCCGGTGCTGGGGCGGATTACACCATATCTTGGAGCACTTCCTTTGCCGGATGACAGAGGTGCCATGAAACATTTTCTGGAGGCATTGACCTGGCATACCGATCGTGGAGATTGTATTATGATCTATCCAGAAGCACATATCTGGCCGTTTTATACCGGAATACGGTCATTTCCGGATACGTCATTCCGCTATCCGGTGCAGCAGAAACTTCCGGTGTTCTGTCTGACCAATACGTATCAGCGCAGGGAAAAGTCTCACATTCCGCAGATCGTAACGTATCTGGATGGACCATTTTATCCGGATGCAGAATTATCTGTAAAACTGCAAAAAATGCAGCTGAGGGATCAGGTGTATGAAGCTATGCGAAAGCGGGCGCAAAACAGCAATATGGAAATGATCCGTTATATAAAAAAAGACACTGACAGGGAGAAAACATTTGTATGAGAAATATTCTTTTTTGTGGGAACAGTAAAGTATTTGATGGCGTGCTTACGTGCATGCTGTCTGTTTTAAAAAGAACACATGCAACAGAACCGTTCTGTTTTTATATTTTTACGATGGACATGACGCGGATCAAACCGGAATATACGCCGATCAGCGAAGATATGACAGATTTTCTGGAGCGTGTTGCAAAAAAATTTCATCCGCAGAACCGGGTGATTTCGGTGGATGTGACGGTATTGTATGAGCGTTATTTCGGAGGATGTCCGAATGAAAATGCTTATTGTTCGCCGTATACACTTTTGCGCCTGCTGGCAGATCTGGTGCCGGGAATGCCGGATAAACTGCTGTATCTGGATGCGGATCTTCTGTTTCAGAGAGATATCCGGCTGCTGTATGACAAGGATGTGTCACATGTGGAATATGCCGCGGCAAGGGATCATTATGGCAAGTATCTGATCTCTCCGGACTATATTAATGCGGGGGTATTGCTGCTTAATATGAAAAATATCAGAAGAACCGGTCTGTTTATGAAAGCACGAAAGCTGCTTCAGACAAAAAAACTCATTTTTGCGGACCAAAGCGCGATTATTCGCAGTACGCGTGCGAAAATGCTGCTCCCGCAGAAATTTAATGATCAGAAATTTTTACATAAACATACCGTTGTGAGACATTTTTCCAGGCGGCTGTTTTATCTGCCGTATCCGCACACGGACAACATCAAACAATGGGAGGTAGATCGGGTGCACACGGTATTTCATTACCATGCATTTGATGACATTTTAAAAGAGTATCTGTACTTAAAACATATTTATGAAAAAAGTAAACACATATAAATTGCTGTATCCAGATGAAACGGATGCAGGAGAGGAGAAGGATCATGAAAGAGAAAATGAATAAAATACCGGTGTTTTACGCATGTGATGATAATTTTGTGAAATACACGATGGTTTCACTGCAGTCGATGATGGATCATGCATCCAAAGAGGCACAGTATGAAATTCATGTACTTCATACCAATATTTCGGAAGAAATGCAAAAGAAGATGCATGCTATGGAGAATGCAAATTTTTCTGTGCAGTTTGATCATGTGACGGAATATTTACATTCCATACAGGAGAAACTTCCGCTTCGGGATTATTATTCCAAAACAACATATTTTCGCCTGTTTATCGCGGAAATGTTTCCAGAAATAGACAAAGCCATCTATATCGACAGTGATACAGTCGTGCTGGGGGATATTGCACAACTGTATGCTTATGATCTTGGGGATGCTTATGTGGGAGCGTGCAAGGAACAGGGGATGATCCAGGAAGATGTATATGGCACTTATGTGGAGAAGGTGCTTGGGGTGGAACGTGATAATTATTTCAATGCGGGGATGCTGGTCATCAATTGTAAACAGTTTCGAAAAAACCATGTGTTAGAGCAGTTTATGGAACTTCTTCCGATGTACAATTTTGTGGTCACACAGGATGAAGATTATCTGAATCTGATCTGTCACAACAAGGTGTGCTGGCTGCCGCAGAAGTGGAATGTGGAAGTGTTTGGACAGATTCCATGCAAGGAAGAAGAAATCTGCGTGCTGCATTACATTATGGTCTCAAAGCCATGGCATTACAGTGACTGCCGCCTGCAGGAATATTTCTGGGAGAGCGCAAAAAAGACCGGTGTGTACGAAGAAATCTGTCAGGTGCTTGAAAACTATACAGACGAAGAAAGAAAGCGGGATGCGGAGTCCTGTGACCGTCTGATGCAGACCGCAAAGGATGAGATCGCAAAGGAAAATAATTACCTGAATCTGGTGAAAGCAGGAAAATTAAAATCCAAAGACCGTCTGGAGGTTCTGGAAAAAATCGCTTTGTACGAAAGAGAGGGCCGTTTTGGGGAAGATGTGGAGGAAGATCCGCCGACACGGCAGCTTCAGCCGTCAGAGATTGATTATCTGCGTAAGAAACTGAAAAGCCGCATCAAGACCAATCTGACCTACAAGGTGGCACGGTCATTTTTGAATAAGATTATTGAGAATAAACAGCTGATCATAAAGGATGTCGTTGGAATTGAATATATGGATGCACTGACTTCCGGTGCGGTGATCACCTGTAATCATTTTAATGCATTTGACAGCTTTGCCATGCAGATTGCCTATGAAAAATCAAAACAGTGCAAAAAGCGCCGGCTTTACCGTGTGATCCGGGAAGGAAATTATACGAATTTTCCGGGCTTTTACGGAATGCTCATGCGAAACTGTTACACGTTTCCGCTGAGCTCGAACCGTGAGACGATGAAGAAATTTTTAAGTTCCATGGATACCGTGCTGCAGCACGGAGATTTCATGCTGGTCTATCCGGAGCAGAGTATGTGGTGGAATTACCGCAAACCGAAGCCGTTAAAGAAAGGCGCCTATACATTTGCCGCCAAAAACCATGTGCCGGTGCTGCCTTGCTTTATCACCATGGAAGACAGCGATATCCTCGGCGATGATGGCTTTTATGTGCAGGAATACACGATACACATTGCAGAGCCGATTTATCCGGACCCGCAGAAAACACAGGCAGAAAATGTGGATGAGATGCGCAGAAAAAATGCTGCTGTGTGGAAACAGATTTACGAAGAGTTTTACGGAATTCCCCTGGTATATGATACTGCGGAAGCAGTGCAGTATGTGGGAAAGCCGACCAATATCGCATAAGAACAGATACCAGACCGCCGGAGGATGCTTCCGGCGGTTTTTTACTGTCTGCGGAACTGTGCGGGTGTCATGCCGGTGAGTTT
This sequence comes from Lachnospiraceae bacterium UBA7598, assembly GCA_002474415.1. Classification (GTDB taxonomy): domain Bacteria; phylum Bacillota; class Clostridia; order Lachnospirales; family Lachnospiraceae; genus Roseburia. Next base: position 116 of record DLQV01000109.1, on the reverse strand, counting down.
TTTAAACATCACGATAAAATGGCTGGAATCTGTGTAACCGACATCGTGTGCAATCGCCTGAATTTTGCGGTCACGGCGCATAAGCAGCAGTTCTTTTGCCTTGGTGATCCGGTAGC
>DLQV01000280.1:6720-6848 GCA_002474415.1 Lachnospiraceae bacterium UBA7598 | reverse complement strand
GAACCAAACCGTGGAAAAACCGTTATGTTCGCTCTGGATGATGCATTGCATCAGAAAACCGGAAAGGCAAAAGATTCCTATTTCTTTGATATCGAACACACCTATTCCGATCTTGAAGAACTGTGCCG
>DLQV01000280.1:0-6672 GCA_002474415.1 Lachnospiraceae bacterium UBA7598 | reverse complement strand
CAGCATGAGAAATTTGTTATTGTAAGCAATCATCTTCCAGCACTTGCCAGCCGCCTGCAACTTAAAATTACAGAGGAAAATCCGGCTGCAAAAATCTCTATCATTTCGGATTTAAAAGAACTTTCCGATACCGGAGACGCTTTTCCTCTGGTTGTATGCGACAGCATTTTCCTGCTTACCGATTTTTCTCTCACGTACACTTATGTCGATGACAGTTTCAATGTATACGCCAAAGAAGAAGACACGGAATATATCCGCAATTACTGGTACAGCCGCTATCTGTTTATCGCCACGCACCAGCCACTGTTTCTGGAAAAAGCACAGAAAATCCGGTCAGGGAGTTAACCCCTGTTCGCGCTGCTTCCGGAAATAGGTCATCATCTCCCTTGTGAGACTTAATCCTTCCGAATCCTCTGGCACGTTTCGGTAATCCACCCATTCGGCAAGTGACAGTTCCTCTTCTTCGAGCCGGATCTCACCTTCTTCCGCCAGGTCACAGAAAAAGCCCATCAGAAGATTACTGTCAAAGCCCCATGGCTGGCTTTTGTAATAACGAATATTTTTCACTTTCAGCCCGACTTCTTCCATCACTTCCCGGTGAACGGTTTCTTCTGCGGTTTCCCCGATTTCCGTAAACCCTGCAATAAGCGCATAGCGTTTGTATTCCCTGCCCGCATATTTTGTCATCATGATCTGATCGTTATTTGTCAGTCCGATGATGACTGCCGGTGCAATCTTTGGGAAAACCATATTATGACAGATCGGACACTGCAGCATGCGCTCCGTGCGACTGTGTACAAGCGGATGTGCGCATCTGCCGCAGAACTGATTATCCCGATACCACACATACAGATGCCATGCCGTTGTTGCGGCAAATACACGCTCCTTCGGTTTCATAGAACGGATTTCAAACAGTTTATGATACATAAATCCCGGAATTTCCACATCTTCATAAAGTTCTGTCAGATAAAAAGATACATCATCCACAGAAAACAGATATATCAGTTCCGGCACTTCTTTGTGATGCATCTTACAGTATTCCACCCATTCGTAATACGTAAGAAACGTAATCTCCCCCTCATTTTTCAGATAAACCGTCCGATCACGAAATGCCAGGATCCGGCTGTCGGCATCCGGTTCTTTCATTTGAAATGCATTGTCTAATTTCATTGGATAAATATCCTGTATCATGATTGCTTCTCTCTTTTCCTGATTTTATCATTATGCCTGATCCTTCTTTTCGCGAAGTCTGATTACCAGTTCATATACTTCCGGCCGGCGCTCCCGCAGATGCTCATCCAGCAGATGCCGGCGCTCCCGGAAACGCTCTGCCAGTTCCGGATGCTCCTGTGCAATCCTGTCATGCACTTCCTTCCGGTGTTCTTCCAGCTTTCTTGCCAGCGTCTCTTCATCTTTCCCGGAAATATTGACAATTTCCTTTAAATGTTCTTCCAGATGTTCCAGCCACTCATCCTCATCCAGCGCCTCCATATGGGACCAGCGTCCATGAATCAGCTCCTCCATATCTTTTTCCGATTTCAGATGTGCAATCTGGCGGGCAATCTGTTTTTCCATTTCTTTCTCAGCCTCAGATCCAAATGCCCAGACAAATTCCTGCACCCGGTTATCTGCCCGCTTCCGGGAAGCACTTTTTTCGACATTATCCACACCGCCCTCCAGTGGGTATGGACGATGGATGCCCATATCCTTGAGTGCAATATGGATGGTTCTGCGCACACAGCCTTCCTCCACCATATAGCCGAGTCCGAGTCTGCGCAGCTGTTCGTTCACCTCTGCAATATGTTCCGTCATATAAAATCGGATGCCCTTTTCCTTCAGAGAACCATAAAGCCGCTCCAGACAGTCTGCCGCCGTAATGTCAATGCTTCCGATGCCTCCCGCATCCAAAATTACCGCACGGGTATCCTCACGGATGGCATCCTCAATATCTTTCTGCAATACCGAAACATTGGCAAAACACAGATTACTGCTGAACCGGTAAATAACCACATGCTCCACGGCATGGATGGAACTGCTCTCTTTCAGGTCCCGGAAGTGGCTGTGTCCGGTCTGTATGCCAAGAAAACACCGTGCCGGTTTTGCCGTACGGATAATCATCTCAGTAAAGGAAAGCATGATGCCGATTAAAACTCCATTGATGGTTCCAAGCAGTAACACTCCAAAAAATGCACCAAAAAAGATCAGACATTCCGTACGGCTGACTTTCCACAATCGGACAGCCAGTTCAAATTCCGTGGCACCAAGCAATGCGGAGATCACAATCGCGGTAAGCACCGGAACCGGAAGGAATCCGATAAATCCCGTTCCGCATAAAAGCAGAATCATCATGGAAATTCCCGCCACAATTCCCGTCAGCTGCGTTTTTGCCTGATACTGTTCTCCCATCGCCGTCCTTGATACGGACCCGTTGATCGGACAGCATCCGGTCAGCGCTGCTGCAAAATTTCCAAGGGAAAATGCCAGCAATTCCTGATTGTCGTTGATCCGGTAGCGGTTTTTCTGTGCAAAATTATTTTCTGCCAGAAGTGTCTCTGCCATAATCACAACCGCCACCGAAAGACTGATCGTTATGGCGTCTTTGAGTGGCACTGCAGACAAATCCACCACCTTCCACCGCGGAAGTCCCGTCTGGACGGCACTTAATGTCTGTATCCCCCATTCCCTGACCGGAAGAAATTTTGTCATAAGTGCCCCGGCCGCCATCAGTACAACTGCCATTGGAAATTTTGGTGCCAGTTTCTTTGCCACCAGCAGAATAACCAGCGCAATCACTCCCATGATAAGGGACGGAACATGGATCTGCCCAAGTGCATTTCCGATATGTTCGGCCAGCTCCAAAAGCTCCCCGGTACCTGCAGTCCCGCCAAACAGTTTTGGTACCTGCATGAGAATAATGGTCGTGCAAATTCCGGTAATAAAACCGCCCATCACTGGTGCCGATATGTAATTCACGAGTTTTCCCGCTTTCATCAGATAAAAAGCAAAAAGCCACACCGCTACAAACAAGGTCAGGACCGGCACAACTTTGAGTGCTGCTTGTGAACCGCTTTCTATGTGCAGATCAATAAGCGCTCCTCCGATCAGTGCCGCCGGAGCTGCATCTACGCCGAAAATAAACTGTGGCGAAGTCGAAAACAGTGCAAACAAAAGGATGGGAAATACCGATCCATACAGACCATATACTGCCGGAAGACCTGCAATCTGTGCATATCCCATGGAAATCGGGATGGAAACGGCCATAATGATAATTCCGGCACAAATATCTTTCGGCAGGTTTTTCTTCTCATAATGCTGCAGTGTCTGTGCGATTGTAACTTTCATCCGATCTTGCCTCCGATCTCCGGAAACGGAATCATCGCCGGCTGATCTTTTTTGTGTTCCCCAATCATCTTTTCCATCCAGACCATATCATACCAGCGGCCAAACTTATATCCACACTGATGAAAAGTCCCCACCATCTCATATCCCAGTTTTTCATGAAACCGGACACTGTCTTTGGTCAGGTATTCATCCTCGATCTGTGGATAGGCAATACAAGCATTGACGTTTAAAATACCCTGCTGCTGTAAAATCTGTTCCAGTCTGTCATACAATCTGCGTCCAATGCCCTGCTGTTTTGCTTCTTCCTGCACATAGATGGATGTCTCCACCGACCAGTCATAGGCTGCCCGCTCTTTGAACGGACTGACATAGGCATATCCAACCATCTGATGATCTTTTTCCGCCACCAGATACGGATACCTCTTTAATGTATTCGTGATTCTTTTCGTAAACTCTTCGACGGTCGGAACCTCATATTCAAATGTGATGGCCGTATGTTCTATATAAGGCCGGTAAATCTCCAGCAATCCTGCGGCATCTTGCGCAGATGCAATTCGAATGTTTAATTCTTTTCCCATTTTCCCCTACTTTCTTGCAATGCGATGCAGCTGCGGCCGCAGTGTAATCTCCGGTACAACCATGCCCTCCCGCTGGTCAAGCACATAGGCAACCGCCTTTGCCACTTCATCCGGCAGCAGATAACTTTCCGGTTCCTCGCCGCAGGTAAAATCCGCATCCCGGTACAGATTGGTGTCCGTCATATCCGGATGAATCGTTGTCACTTTTACCCCGTACTTGCGCGCTTCCTCAAACAGACTCTTTCCAAAACTCGACAGCCCCGCCTTGGTTGCCGCATAGGCACAGCCATGCGGACTGCTCTGCTTGGCTGTCACCGAAGAGATATTGATGATATATCCATGATTTTTTTTCAGCACCCGAAGCAGCCGGTTCGTCAGAAGCAGCGGAATCTCTAAATTTGTGCGAACCAGGGCCTGTATCTTTTTGGGAGTCAGTTCCTCATGCAGACCATAATGCCCGACTCCTGCCGCATTGACAAGTACCTCAATGTCTGCTGTTTTTGTGATCTCTTTCACCGCATCGCATAATTTCTGTTCTTCTAATAAATCGCCTTCTACCGGATGAAATGCTGCAGTCTGCTCTACAAATTTCCTTGTCTGTTCTTTTGCAAAATCTCGTCCAAATCCGTAGACTTCATACCCTTTCTCACAGAGTACCCGGCTGATTGCCAGTCCGATTCCGGAACTGGCACCGGTTACAATTGCTGCCTTACTCATGATATATATTCTCCTTGTCCATTCTCTGTGTTAATTCTGTGATGATAAAATCTTCCATTTTCTGTAATAACTCTGGCGGGTATTGATATACCCCGTTGCAATTGACATAAGGATACTGTACCGCAGGTGCGAAAGGTTCCACCCGCCGGAGTTTTTTCATATATTCCTGTGAAATCCGGAACGTTCCAACGCTGACATCAACCAGTTTCTCCCAGCCGTCATGTAACATACGGTCACCAAAAATACGGTCAATCTGTCTCAACAATTGCAGATAATCAGTCTTCCAGGACGGCAGATACAACATCGGATCAAAGCACAGACGCACCGGAAATCCTTTTCTGATCCCCTCTGCGGCACATGCTATACGCGCCTGCGCCGAAGGAGTTTTTTTCTCAAACGCCTCTATCATCTTCTGCGGAGACAGGGTAAACGCATAAATCACATTGGGCAGACAGGGCAAATCCCACATTGCACGGCTGGCGCATTTTGTCCGGATCTCCAATTTCAGATTCTCATGTTTTGCAGCGTATGCACTCCAGAGCCTGACATATCCTGTCACCGGCTCCATCGCCAGCAAATCCGCATCATAGGAGATGCACACATACATATTCTGTGTTTTCAGAATATGATCAAGTTCTTCCAGATAATCTTCCATATTTACAAAAACGACCATATGCCCGGACGGATACATTCCCTTAAGATAACAATAGCTGCAATCATAAAGACAATTCATCATTGTGGAGCAATAATAAAAATTGGTATTGCCAAAATCCTGACAGACCGGTGCCCCTTCGTAAAAAAAATGTGCTCTTTTTTCTGCCAGAATAAGAGCCTGCGCCTGATGCTGCCGAACGCAGTCCTGCCCATGCCGGTTAAATACATCTTTGTAATGCTCGATTTCCACAATCTGTGCCTGTGGAAACCGCAAAAGGATCTGTCTGGTACGCGGATGATTCCAGATCTGTCGTTCCACATAAATATGTGAAAACGATGCATTATAATAATTGTGCTCTAAGCTCTTCAAGAATCTTCTTTCCTTCCCGTTTGTCTTTTGCCGGCAGACATCCTGCCTGCTCATATTCCTTGTACAGATCCGATATGGATGTCTTTCCGGACTCCCCATCCGGCTCCTGAAGCGAATGATAAAGCATCATCTGCCGGATCTGTGCCTTCATCGTTTCCGACCCATGCAGCGCCTCGCTCCAGAGGTTTGTCTCTTCTTCTACCTGGCAACGGAATGCCTCCTGCTTTTCCTTCTGCTCACTGCTTTTCTCCTGGATCGCTAAAAGCTGCCGGATAAATGGCAGGAACTGTTCACACGCCCGGTCCATAATCTGTGAAAAATTTTCTCTTTGTCCGTTTTCATTATCCACCGATCCCGTTCCATGATCGGTTACTACTTTTACAAACAGCATCTGATGCGGTGCATAATAATAATTTCCCGCCTGATAAATTGCTGCTGCTTCCATATCTACCCGCACTTTTTTTTCTATATGGTCATTCTTTTTGCGGGCATCCTCAAACCGTTTCCACACGTTTGTACCCTGTATGGATGGAAAACTGTAAAGTTCTGTTTCCTCAAATGGATGCCGGTATAGAATATCCGGATAAAACGTACGTCCACTTGCAGCTTCCGTCAGTTTGTTACAAAGCGAAACAGTGCCGACAGGAATATTTTTCCCGCCGGCACAGCTCCCATAATTGATCAGAAAATCCCCACTGTCCGGTTCTCTCCTGGTCGAACACTCTGCCACTGCCGTGGCCGCCGCAATGGCGGATGCCCCGGTAATGACAATCTGTATTTGATTGTTTTCATCCGAAAATACCTGAAAATGATTCTGTGTCATATCTTTTTTCAAAGAAAGCGCCCGGATCAGTTCCTTTGCCTCCGGATAAAGAGCTGTAAATATTGTGATCAAATAGCTTTTCCTTCACTTTCTAAAATGTGTCTTGCCACATAAACACCACTGGCTGACGCATGGGACAGAGAATGTGTCACTCCACTGCCATCTCCGATAATATAAAGTCCCGGATA
>DLQV01000124.1:4319-4681 GCA_002474415.1 Lachnospiraceae bacterium UBA7598 | reverse complement strand
TTTGGTCCAAACTGGATCTCTACGCTCGGATCTGCCACACCCTTGCTATCAAATACACGGTTTTCATAAATCGTCTTATCAAAGAAGTATTTCGGCTTGCTGTAGTTTACATCAATATCGGTAGCTGCGGTAAGGAATCCCTTATTTGCAGCGGTTGCAGCGATAGAACGTGCATCCATCAGTGCTACGGAAGCAACCTGTCCGTTCTGTACCTTAGATCCCTCACGGTTCGGGAAGTTACGTGTAGAATGACGGATAGAAAATGCATTGTTCGCAGGTGTATCTCCAGCACCAAAGCACGGTCCGCAGAATGCAGTCTTGACAATAGCACCTGTCTCTAACAGGTTGGCAACGGCACCGTT
>DLQV01000124.1:4053-4187 GCA_002474415.1 Lachnospiraceae bacterium UBA7598 | reverse complement strand
TCGCAGATATTTTCAAATCCACCACCGGCACATCCGGCAATGATACCCTGATCTACATACAGTCTTCCATTCTTTACTTTACTCTTTAAATCCAGTTTGACTTTTCCATCAAAACTTACCTGTGCACGCTTCTC
>DLQV01000124.1:0-3974 GCA_002474415.1 Lachnospiraceae bacterium UBA7598 | reverse complement strand
GGCATCGCGATCATTGGCTTAATCTCACTTAAATCAAGTTCGATAAAACTGTCATAGTATGCAACTTCTCCCGGATTCAGTTCCTCGAAATCTCCGGTTCTTCCGTGGATCTCATAGAACTCCTTCACCTGGTCATCGGTTCTCCAGATGGAAGACAGACAGGTTGTCTCTGTTGTCATAACATCGACACCGATACGGTAATCAACACTCAGATTGGACACGCCAGGTCCGACAAACTCCATCACTTTATTCTTTACAAATCCGTTGGCAAATACTTCCCCGATAATGGCAAGTGCGATATCCTGCGGGCCGACACCCTTCTGCGGGGTACCTGTCAGGTAAATGCCGACAACTCCCGGCATATCAATATCGTAAGTCTTATTCAAAAGCTGCTTGACAAGCTCCGGACCACCTTCTCCAATTGCCATGGTTCCCAGTGCTCCGTAACGGGTATGGGAATCTGATCCAAGGATCATCTTTCCGCCGCCTGCAAGCATTTCTCTTGCGAACTGGTGAATAACTGCCTGATGAGGAGGAACATAGATTCCACCATATTTCTTTGCACATGTCAGGCCAAACATGTGGTCATCTTCGTTGATGGTTCCACCGACTGCACACAGACTGTTGTGACAGTTGGTAAGTACATAAGGAATCGGGAACTTCTCAAGACCTGATGCTCTGGCGGTCTGAATGATGCCGACAAATGTGATATCGTGGGAAGTCAGCTTATCAAATTTGATCTGCAGTTTTTCCATGTTGCCGGATGTATTGTGACTCTTTAAAATTCCGTATGCAATGGTTTGTTTCTTTGCATCTTCCGGTGTAACAGTCTTTCCTGTCTTTGCATTGACAGCAGCTGTCGCTTCCGGTGAATTAATGACAACATCCTTGCCATTGACCAGGTATGCGCCGTTCTCGTATAACTTCATAGTTTCCTCCTTGTTTTCGAAATCATAGTTATTGATAATTATATAATAAAATGTATTTTTATGCAACGATTGCAAACGTAATGGATGCCGCAAACAAATCGCCGTCCACCTTGATTGCAAACTCGCCGCCCATCAGCTGTGTGAGATTTTTTGCAATGGACAGTCCCAGACCGCTTCCTTCTGTCGTACGGGATTCCTCCCCCCGCACAAAGCGTTCCGTCAGATCTTTATGCGCTGTCCCCTGTTCCGGCAGCGGGTTCTTTGAAATATTTTTGATACTGAAAACCGTATTGTTCCCCTGCACTTCCAGGTCTACATAAACACGGGTATTTTCGAGTGCATATTTTGCCGCATTGGTATACAGATTTTCAATTGCGCGATAGAGCTGCCGTCCATCTGCCCGGATCATCACCGAATTGTGCGGCAGTTTCGTCACGATGGTCAGCCCACGTGCCTCAAAACGTTCATTAAACTCACCGCCCGTCTGATACAATAATTCTACCAGATCGATTGTCTGCATATCCAGCCGGATATTTCCGGAGCTGATCTTAGATGCTTCGACCAGATCCTCCGTCAGCTGTTTCAACCGCTGGGATTTTTCATCCAGAACCCGGATGTAGTTACGCGCATTTTCATTTTCCAGATTTTCACGCTTGAGCAGATCCACATAATTGACAATGGAAGTAAGCGGCGTCTTGATATCATGGGAAACATTTGTGATCAGATCTGCCTTCATCCGCTCATTCCTTATACGCTCCTGAATGGCTTCACTCAGTCCTGCGCGGATATTATTCACAGAAGCTGCAATACCTCTTTCCTGTCCGTGAAACTGTTCCACATCCAGTGTCGTATCCAGTGCTCCCGCCGCAATTTTTTCGATTGCATGCTGGATCTCATATCTTTCACGCGCTTTTCTCGTGCAGAGTTTCGGATTTTGTCCGGAAATAAAAACCCTCTTCAGAAAACTTCCTGTCTGGTAAATCAGGCTGTGCGTCAGAAGCGTATTGTTTTTTGCCCGCCGGACAATGCTCATATAAAACAGCAGGAAAACGACATCGACCAGATACCCGATGGTTCCGACCGCAACCATCAGCCCGGACAGTTCAAACTGTATATTATGGAGATTTCGGCATAAAAAGAGCACCAGATAAATGAATGCCACAAAAAGTACCATCTGGATGTCCGTATAAATTTTATCCATCCAGGTCAGGTAAATGGTTGCATCCTCCTCCGATCTGCGCCCCGCAACGCCTGTCAGATAGGCAAGAAAGACAAAGCTTCCGACCATTCCGATCACCATAAACGTGCTGAGCATGCCCAGCCCTCCGATATGTTTGCGCAGATTATACCCGATTCCATAGAGCCCGCAAAGCATCATAATCAGAAACATCTGATGCATGACAACTGCCGCACCCTTTTTCCCGCTGGAGAATTCTTTCATAAGCAGCTATGCCCCCGCTTCAATTTTGTAACCGACACCCCAGACCACTTTCAGATACCGCGGTTCTTTCGGATTGATTTCGATTTTTTCCCGGATGTGCCGGATGTGAACGGCAACCGTATTATCCGCACCGATCGCTTCCTCATTCCAGATTGCCTCATAAATCTGGCTGATGGAAAATACTTTTCCTTTATTTTTCATCAGAAGCAGAAGGATATTGTACTCAATCGGGGTCAGTTTCACTTCTTCCCCGTCTACCGTAACCTTTTTTAATTCATCATTAATGACCAGACCACCGGCTTCATAAACAGCATCGCCGGAAGGTGTGCTGGAAAGTGTGGTATAGCGGCGAAGCTGTGACTTCACACGGGCGACCAGTTCCAGCGGATTAAACGGCTTGGTCACATAATCGTCCGCTCCCACGTTTAGCCCCAGGATCTTATCCGCATCTTCTGTCTTTGCCGACAGAATGATAATGGGAATGCTGCTTGTTTTGCGTGCCTGGAATGTTGCGCGGATTCCATCGAGTTTCGGCATCATCACGTCGATCACCATCAGATCGATTTTCTTTGTGCGAAGCATCTCCAGAGCCTGTTCTCCGTCGTATGCTTTTTCTACCTGATATCCTTCCTGAATCAGATAAATTTCAATCGCGTCTACAATTTCTTTGTCATCATCACACACCAGAATCGTCATGTGGATGCCCTCCTATCAGGTTCTTTATCTTGTTCTGAAGTCCGGCAGATTTTTCTTTTTCTTCCGCCGGTTCCTGTTCTTCCTGCTCATCTTTCCACTTAAAATAATCAGCATCCAGATTCACACGCAGTTCTGCTTCCAGCTGCTTTAACTCTTCGTCGTCATCTTCTACCATAACCGGTGCCTGAACTTCCGGTTCGTCCGGCACTTTCTCCGGTTCCTCTACCGGTTCTTCCGGTACGGAAAGTCCCAGCTTATCCAGATATGCCTGATTGATCTTAATATCGGTCTGCCGGTTTGCATAAATTGCTTTTTCTTCCCGCTTCTCCTGCTCGTACTCCGGTCTACCTTCCATCTTTTCCCTCTCAATCTCACGGTTCCGTTCCTCGATGATCTTTAAGTACTTTTCGGTATCAACCAGATCCTGCAGCTGTCCTTTGAGTTCGGATTTGTTGGTCCTTAATTCCTGTTCTTCTTTTTCCATCTGTTCTTTAATTTCCTGATAGATGGCGCCAACCTTTTTGTCCGCCTCCTGCATGATATCCTGCATGCGGTTTAATGTCTCATCCATATACATGACAGATGCCGCATAAATGTCCTCTGCCTTACGGCTTGCATCCCAGATGATCTGATCTCCCTTTTTATGGAAATCGCGCTCTGCCTTGTCACGGCTTCGTATGGTCAGTTCGTATTCATCCATAATCTGATAAATACATGTATTCAGTTCCGCCAGCAGATCAATCACCTGCTGCTTATCTATAATAACTTTACTCGGCTCTTTCGGATACGGCTCACTCTTCGACAGCAAAACGTGAAGACTGCGCAGTACCTTTTCCGTATTGTCTTGTGCTCCCATGTGTCCTGATTCCTTCCATAATAGATAATTCCGTACATTCTATTATAATCAA
>DLQV01000068.1 GCA_002474415.1 Lachnospiraceae bacterium UBA7598 | reverse complement strand
GTAAGTCTGTAAACTCACTGTATTCTGCTCCGGAGCCAAAGGTTCCGGATGCCGTCATTACCGGATTTTTTAAGGTAACACCACATAATTCCACACTTGTATTCATTACAGATCCACCTCCTCAGCCAGAAATACCGGCCCTTCTTTACAGATTCTTTTGTTTTTCACATTGGAATGTGCATCTTTTTCTTTGGAATTGCACACACATGCCAGACATGCACCGATTCCACATGCCATCCGTTCTTCCATGGAAATATAACAGGTCATGCCCTGCTCTGCCGCATACGCCTTCAATGCCCGCAGCATTGGTGTCGGTCCGCACGCATATATTACATCTGCATTTAACTTATACTTTTTGATAGCATCCAGCACATTTCCCTTTGCACCGACACTTCCATCTTCCGTTGCCACATAACAGTCTCCCTGCTCTTTAAATTCATCCAGAAGAAACGTCTGCGCGTCCCTGTAGCCCATCACACTGACGAATTCACAGGTGCCGGCAGCCTTGATGCTCTTTGCAAGTTCAAGCATCGGAGGAATTCCGATTCCACCACCGATCAGGAAAGCCTTCTTTCCCGGCTCCACGGTAAATCCGTTTCCAAGCGGTCCCAATACCCGGATCGTATCACCCGCTTTTAACTGGGAGAATTCTTCCGTTCCGGTTCCTTCTCCCGTTACCCGGTATACAAGACGAAGTGTTCCTGCCTGCGAATCAATCCCACACAGACTGATCGGGCGTGGCAGAAGCTTGCTGGCATCATTACTGTACAACGATACAAACTGTCCTGCCTTCGCATGCCCTGCAATCTCCTTCGTCTGGATTGTCATATCATAGATATCTTTTCCGATGCACTGCTGTTTCAGCACTGTAACATTTTCCTGAAATTTTTCACTCATAAAATCCAACTGTCTCCCTTTTGTAAAATCACGACTTTATTTTTATCTCTGTGCAAGTGCTCCGGATATATCTGCGATCATATCTTTGACTGCCAGACGGGAGGCATCTGCGAAGTTCTCCGGTGTAATTCCCTGCTCTTTATACTTGTCCTGTTTGTAAGCACAGATGATACCACGGGAAGAGTTTACGATTGCTCCTAATCCATCCTCGTTAAAGAAATGTACCAGATCCTTGCCCTGTCCTCCCTGTGCACCATATCCTGGCACCAGAATAAACGACTTCGGCATCACTTTACGGAGAATTTCTCCCTGTTCCGGATACGTTGCTCCGACAACCGCTCCAACATAGCTGTAGGAATCTCCCATACATTCGCTTCCCCACTCTGCTACCTTTTCGCCAACCAGTTCATACAGCGGACGGCCGTCGATCAGACGATCCTGGAACTCTCCACTGGATGGATTGGAAGTCTTTACGAGAATAAAGATTCCTTTCTTTTCTTCTTTGCATACATCCACAAACGGCTTGATGCCATCGGTTCCCAGATATGGATTTACTGTAGCAAAATCCTCATTAAAACCGGTATATGTTTTGCTTCCGATCTGTACTTTTCCAAGATGTCCGGTCGCATAGGCTGCGGATGTGGAACCGATATCCCCGCGCTTTACATCTCCGATGACAACCAGATCTTTCTCATGGCAGTAATCTACTGTCTTCTGGAATGCCGCTACACCAGCCACACCAAACTGCTCATACATCGCGATCTGTGGCTTCACAGCAGGAATCAGATCATATGTTGCATCGACAATTGCCTTATTGTACTGCCAGATGGCTTCTGCTGCTCCCTCTAACGTCTCACCAAACTGAGCAAACGCTGCTTTTTGTATGTGTTCCGGCACATAGGAAAGCATCGGATCGAGTCCCACAACGATAGGTGCATTGGTTTTTTTAATTTTTTGTACTAATTTGTTAATCATGTGATTGATTTCCCTTCTTATTTATTACTTATTTAATTCATTAAATACAACTTCACCGTCACAGATCGTGCACTTCACACGTCCCGTAACTTTTTTCCCGTCAAACGGTGTATTTCTTCCCTTGGAAGCAAATGTATTTTTGTCAATGCGGTAGGTTTCCTTTGGATCAAAGATCACGACATCTGCCGCTTTTCCCGGCTGGATATCTCCCTTGTCAATACCGACAATCTGTGCCGGATGGTAACTCATGCACGCTGCCATCTGCATCGGTGTCAGATATCCACCGAGTACCAGTTCATTGTGGGTAAGACATGCGGCGGTTTCCAGTCCGACAATTCCAAACGGTGCTTCCTGCATCGAACGGTTTTTATCTTCAAACGTATGTGGCGCATGATCTGTGGAAATCACTTCCATAATACCATCCCGCAGGCCCTCACGCAGTGCTTTCACATCTTCCTTTGTACGGAGTGGCGGATTCATCTTGTAATTGGTATCCGCTTCTTTCATATCGTCTGTAGACAGCGTAAAATGATGTGGACACACTTCTGCCGATACCCGGACACCTTCCTCCTTTGCCACTTTTACCATGAGCACGGAATCCTTTGTGGAACAATGACACAAATGAAGCTGCGCTCCGGTATCTTTTGCAAGAATAATATCTCTTGCAACAATTACATCCTCCACGGAATTGGTAATTCCCGGGAGTCCCAGTTCTTTTGCTTTTGCATCGGCATTCATGACGCCTCCGCGTACCATATGGATATCCTCGCAATGGGCAAGTACCGGAATGCCCAGACGCGCTGCCTCCAGCATACCGTCCCGATACAAAGCGGCATCCATGACAGATTTGCCGTCCTCACTGATTGCCGGACTTCCTGCTTTGACCATTCCCTCAATATCTGCAAGCTCTTTTCCCTGCTGTCCCTTTGTCACCGCACCAACCTGCAAGACATGAATACAGTTTCCGGACTTTGCTTTGTTGTGCACATAATTGATAATATCCGGATTGTCTGCTACTGGTTTCGTGTTTGGCATAGTCAGCACTGTCGTATATCCACCATGTGCTGCGGCCTGCATCCCGGTATAAATGTCCTCTTTCTGCTCAAATCCCGGATCACGGAAATGTACATGCATATCAATGAATCCTGGCATCACATAACATCCGTCCGCCTGGATCACTCGTTCTGCTTCTTTTTCTGGAAGTTCTTTTCCAATCTTTTTTATCTTCTGATCTTCGATCAGGACATCTGCCATCTCATCCATCTGTGTTGCCGGATTGATGACATGTCCTCCTTTGATTAAAATTGTCATTCTTTTTCCTTTCTTTTAACGTTTCACAGCGACAGATCCGGAAAATTTACCACAAATCTGATTTTCCTGCGTCGTCTTATAAGCACGTACTTTGTAATAAACGGCCTTTTTGGAAGTTGTTTTTATTTTATAATTTGCTGCAGTTGTTGTCGCAATCTTTTTATAAGTTCCATTTTTGCTGGAAGCCTGATAGATCTCATAACCTTTTGCGCCGGCCGTTCTGCTCCAGGAAATGCGAACTGCATTTTTTGCACTGCGGGCGACCTTGATATTTTTTACTGCGCCAATGCTTGTCCCGGCATTGTCTGCATAGGCCTTGATACAGATATTTCCCACTCTTCCACCATAACTGCTGCTTATATCTGCCATATCTTCCCATCCACCACCACGATAGAGAAAACTCTGGTTATAATCACAATATACTTTACTGGTCAGTCCATCCCCACTGACCGCATACTCCACGTCCAGGCCGGCACTGCTATTCTTCAGATTAACAACAATCGCATAATAGGTTCCCTTTGGCACAGATACCGCTTTATTCAATTTGATCGTATGCGTTCCTGCATAAGTCGTCGTACCGGATACCTGTGCTGCAAGCACTCCGCTCTTTGGATTATGCAGATTTGTCAGATTGGTATATACACTGACAGTATAAGGAACATTGGCATCTTTTGAGAGAGAAAGTGAAACCGCCTTAATCAACTCATTATCCGCTTTTTTTGCCTGAAAAACATTGGCAGCGACTGGTGTCTGCAGTAATTTGCCCACATCGGCGCCACCATCATACTGATAATTGTAATCATAATTATCCGCAGGTTCAAAATCAAAAATCCAGGCTGCGCCCTCGATGGATTTATCGTAATAGGAAAGCCAGAAATAACTGTTGATACTGTTCTCTGTTTTATCCGACCAGCTGTTTCTGCAAAGCCATGCTCCGTTTCCCTGCGGCTTACTTTTAAACGAAGATGCCGGGAAATTGTCATCCCATCCCACAATATTTACCGCGTGATTTGACGGTGCACTTGCATATGGACAGTAATAGGTTGCAACCGTCTCCCCGGTCTGTGCATAGACTGCAGATCCCGCATAATTTGTAGTTCCGTCCATATACAATCCCAAACCAGCGGAGCCATGCTTCATAATTTCACGTTTCAGCTGTGTTGCATTTTTATGGACATTGATAATATATACATTCTGCAGATGCGCTACATCCTGATCAAATGCATAATTTTTTGCCAAGGCTGTAGTCGTTGGCGCAATGGCATACGGCACACGATTCTCATCGGTTACTCCCTCCCACTGCAGGAGCGCCCGGCTGGCAAAATCAAGATTTCCTCCGATCGTCAGGTAATTCTGCCGATTGGTAATGTTCAGGGAATCCCCGAATGTTCCACCCAGCGGATCCTCTGCGTTGTTATAGGTAAAATACGCAAGCTGTAACTCACTTAAATCGATCCCTTTATCTGCCGTCTGATTGTCCGCAATCAGATCAAACTCTGCAAGTCCGATTGCTGAAAACGCCCAGCATGTATCATATTTTCCCTGATCGCGTGTCGCCGGGTAACGAATCATAAGTTCGGACAACTGATTCATGTACACCGATGGTACCGCAGATGCCTTTTTCAACCGGGAACCGGTTTCTTTTACAGCCGGAACATTTTCACTGTTCGGCGACTCCCTGTATCCGCCGGCCTTCTGTGCATAAACCGGCTCCGCTGCTCCCGGGATTCCAGCCAATGCAACTGCCGCTGTGAGCAAAAATGCTGCAAGTCTTCTGGTCTGATTTTTCATTCTCTACCTCTTTCTTATCGCTAAGTTTCTTCCTTCCATTATAAATACGAACCAGCTGCACTGTCAAACATTTTGCATAAAAAGAGACACTGATTACCAGTGCCTCTCTCTCCATTTATTTTGCTGCAATGACATCTGCCATATCGTAATGTCCTGCCGGCTTTCCTTTTAAGAATTTTGCCGCTTCCACAGCCCCCTTTGCAAATACCGCTTTGGAGTATGCCGTATGCTTGAATTCGATCACTTCATCCTGTCCGGCAAAAATTACCTCATGCTCTCCGACAATGTTTCCACCACGGACAGAAGAAATTCCAATTTCATATTTATCTCTCTTCTTGCGCTTCTGGCTTCTGTCATAGGTATAGGTATATGCCTCATCCAATGCCTCATTCATGGAATCTGCCAGGGCCAGT
>DLQV01000056.1 GCA_002474415.1 Lachnospiraceae bacterium UBA7598 | reverse complement strand
GTGACCTTCACACGGCGTATGTCATTTTTGTGGGAGCGGTATTAGTTAGTGTATTGTTGATTCTGGGATCAAGTGTGCGTCAGCTGGTGGCCGTTTCTCAACAGCATAAGTTGACAAAACGGATGAATGATCTTTAGTATGTGCAGGAAACCTATGATGATTATGCGCGGATACAGGCAGAGGAACAGGTATATGAGAAACTGGATCTTGCCACCGTTACGAAAAATGAGCAGTTGTATCCGCTGATTGAGCAGCTGGAAAATGCGCTGCCAAACGATGTCAAGGTGGAGAGCATACAGACAGATGCAGACTTAGTCAGCATCAATCTGAAAACGGATAAAGAAATTGCCGTGGGACAGATGCTTTTAAATTTTGCGGATGTGACCCTGCTTCAGGATCTTTCCATTCCGTCCATGTCGGAGGAAAAAGACGACGAAAGCGGTGTGAGCACATGGACATACACGTTAAATGGTTATTACACCCAGGCGGATATCGGTGAGGACGGACATCTGATCGAGGAGGCAGTTCCGACATCGGAGGACACAGACACGGATATCGGCACAGATACGGACACGGATACCGGTAACGCAGAGGGAGAGGAGCAGACAAATGAATAAATTAAAAATTTCAGATTCAGATAAGCGGCTGCTGCTCATTTTCTTTGCAATTGTGATTGTAGCATGTTCCTATTTCTTTATTTTTAATAAGGGAATGAGCAAGGCGGCGAAGATCGAAGAGCAGAATACGACCGACCGGGCGAAAGTGCAGCAGATGGAACAGATGGAGGCCGGACTTCCAAAGGTAAAAGAAAATATCCAGACGATGCAGAAAAAGCAAAAGGATATTATTGCGGCTTATCCGGCAGATATGAAAACCGAAAAAGTAATTGAAACTTTGCAGGAGTTCGAGGATAAAAGCAGCAATTTCCATATTACAGATGTGACGTTTGCCATGAATATGCCGATTGGGGCAGACAACAGTACAGCCGCTGCAGACGGAAGTGCTGCTGCATCTACGGATACTACGGAAGATACAACGACAACACAGGAAACCCAGACCACGGAGTCTGCGGATACACAGAGCACAGAGAGTACTGAAAGCACACCGGAAAACACGACAGGTCCGACCGGAAATGTAGAAGGGTATTATGCATCAATTGGCATCCGCTATGAGGCAAGCTATGAAGGATTAAAGGACATGATTGCCTATGTCAACAAGTTTAAGGACCGGACAACGATTGCCCAGTTTTCTGCCAGCTTTGACAATTCTACGGGGAAATTAACGGGCGATATGACACTCAATATGTATTATCTTGAAAACACCGGAAAAGATTATGTTCCTCCGGTATTTGAGAATATGCCAAAAGGGGTAAGCAATATTTTCGGCGGTTCTTCCGGAACCGCAGAGCAATAGAAAAAACTGACATGGGGAAGGAGGCTTCCGGATGAAAAAACAACAGAATAATGGAGGATTTTCTTTGCTGGAAGTGATTCTTGCCATGGCGATTCTGGCGATTCTTTCCATTCCGCTGTTGTCGTATTTTACGCAGTCAATGAAGTACAATGCAATGATGGCAGATAAACAGCATGCGACCAATCTGGCGCAGGAAGTGATGGAGGATTTAAAAAAACAGCCGCAACTGGTGGAACCTGAGTCAACCGGGGGATTTACCGTGCCGTATCTGACCGGTTATGTGCAGACGGGGTATACCCCGGCAGCTGCGGGAGGAAGTACGACCGCCGGAGAAGTATCTTATTACGGTGCGGCAGATGCGATTGGCCAAAAATATGATGTTGAAGTAAAAGTCAGCACGGATGTGCCGGAAAATACAGCGCTGATGCCTCAGATGGATGGAATGGATGACACAAAAGATGTTGTGGCGGCAGAAGGCGGACAGTTGCAGGAGGCACTTACTTATTTTTCCGCAGAGAATGCACAGTATGCGGGTGCAAACAATGTCCCGGCACAGAGTGAAAGTGAAATAGAAAAAAATTTAAAGCGGACGATTTCCATTACGGTGGAACCTACGCATGTGCTTGTCGCATGCAGTTACACCTGTGAAAATATTGATGGGGTGGACCCGGCAGAAGTCTACACATGTAATGATTTTGCAGAGGAGGACATACAGAATGTCGAACACATTTATCTGATGTACAATGTCAAGCAGGACAGGGATGCACTTGAAATCCGTTGTGCGGCTGGAGTGGCAGTTCCGAAACTGATCGTTGTCTGTCAGAATATCAGTGAGGTCAACGCAGAGCATTCCTCTTATCAGCTGGTAGTGTCACCGAAAGACGGTTGTAAGATGCCGGTGGTTGCGTCCAATCTTGGAAACAAATCGTACCCGGATGACCCGGCGGCAACAACCAATGCGGGAAAAATATATGAGGATAGCTATTTGCTGAATCCCGCACCTTTGGTGGATAGCAAAGAAGGTGTCCGGAAGGTGAATCTGCAGGTCAGTGTATACAAAAAGGGAAAAGGTAACAGCTCCGATAAGGAGACGTATCGGTATATTACGGTGAATTCGGCGAAAGGAGAGTAGCGATGAAAAAGATTTCTTTGAAACAGAATAATCGCGGAGCCTCTCTGCTTGCCGTTTTGATTCTGATGGTGGTTGTGAGTGCGATCGCGG
>DLQV01000055.1 GCA_002474415.1 Lachnospiraceae bacterium UBA7598 | reverse complement strand
CAGACTTTTTTTCGGTGGGTCTATAGATATTATCTTTGTTCCAGCTGTTCCTTAGCGTTTTCAATAGCAATTGCCAATTTTTCTTCCAGTATTTTTTTCGGCGGCATTTTTGTCAGGTATTGTGCAACGTGGATGCTTCCCTTATCTAATTCCATAAGTTCTACTGTTTCCTGTGATTTTTCTGCACAAAGAATCAAAGCAATCGGATCATCTTCTCCCTCGCACATTTCATTCTTTTTCAGCCAACGCAGATAGAGTTCAACTTGTCCCTTATGCTCAGGTTCAAATGCACCAAGTTTTAATTCGATGAGAACAAGTCGCCTGAGAGAACGATGATAGAAAAGCAAGTCCATGTAGTAATCTTTTCCGTCCAGAACGAAATGTTTTTGTCTTGCCATAAAAGCAAAATCACTGCCCATTTCAAGTATAAATCGTTCAAGTTCAGACAAAATTGCATTTTCCAAATCTTTTTCACTGTATGTATCTTTCAATCCGAGAAAATCAAGCACATAAGGATCACGATAAAATAGATCCAATGACATCTTATCCTTTTCCATAAGAAGTGCAATATCGTTTTTAATCGTTTCATCCGGCTTTTTGGAAATAGCTGTGCGTTCATAGAGCATAGAGTTTTTACGTTCTCTCAGTACACGAACACTCCAATTTTCTGATTTGCACATAGCAGCGTAAAAATCTCTTTTTAATTCATCTTCGATTGGAAGCAAAACTACAAAATGAGACCAAGTCAATTGTTGCGACAGTGTCGCAACTTTTTCTTTATCAGGAAACTCCTGATAAAACTGCACCATTCTGAAAATTGCTGTTCGGTCAAATCCTTTTCCATAATCTTGAGACAGCTGTTTTGCCACTTCATTTATAATATTTTTCCCGTACTCTGCTTTATGATTCTGTAAAATATCCTTACAAATAGTTTCGCCGATCTCCCAATAGAGAAAGACAATGGCTGAATTGACAGCACGTGAAACAGTATATTTTTTTGCGGTTATGAGATTTGATATTTTGGAATAAAGATCAGCAGACTCTGTGTATTTCATCAACTCGCTCATAAAAATTCCTTTCTTAAAAAGTTGTGACAGTGTCGCAACTTTATTTTTTGATATGATTACTGTCTGTATTATACCATAAATCATCTGAAAATTCAATATAAAAACTGTTTTCGGTTGTTAAAAGTAAGCTTTTTTTCTACTGAAAATCACTTAAAAAAGCTGCAAACAACTTTAACAAGCTGAAAAATGCTTGAAAAAACTTGAGAGATTTGCAGTCTGCTTTTTGCTAAACTGCAAATAGTAAGCGGGAAAGGAGCGAGCGTATGACCTTATCAATTATCTCGCAGGACGGAACTGCATTCAACTACTCTAATGCCGTTTCGTGTGTCACCTGTGGTGAGTATGATGACGGAAGCGGATACGGCTTCATGGTCTATCTGAAAGGCGATACGGAAAACGGTATCGTTATCGCAGAATATGACGATGCAGAAACGTTCCAAGCTGT
Organism: Lachnospiraceae bacterium UBA7598; assembly: GCA_002474415.1. Lineage (GTDB taxonomy): Bacteria > Bacillota > Clostridia > Lachnospirales > Lachnospiraceae > Roseburia. Next base: position 3,568 of record DLQV01000055.1, on the reverse strand, counting down.
TAAGAATGATTTTTCCAGATGGCTTCGTGAAAACATCGACGCAGTATTTACGTTTCCGGCATGAGTACAGACTTTGAAAAAGACTTGCGAAAAACCATAGATCTGTCAGTCAGGAGCAGAGAATTTACGGTCGATACTTTGAAATCTGCCATACAGGACTTTCTTTCCGGAAAGTCGCAGAGAAAAGGCAGAGTTTCCATGAAAAAGCTATCGGAGCATTCCGGCAAGCTGGAAAACGTGGAAATCAAAGGCATTGCGGACTTTCTGAGTGTAGCAAAGAAATATGACATTGACTATGCCGTCAAGAAAGAACCGGAAAGCGATACCTATCATGTTTTCTTTCAGGCAGGAAAAATGGAAGATTTCAAGAGGGCTTTTCAGGAGTTTGCCAGCAAAAAGCAGGGCGAACTAACAAAACCCCGTGCGGAGATCACCCGACAGCAGATCAAAGATATGGCAAAACAGGTTTCTCATGAACCGAAGAAGAAAGAAAAAGTCCGTGAGAAGTCTAAGGAAATGACGCATTAAGGTGATTGAAATGGATTCTCGAAAGATAAAAAAACTCGTTCTCAATAACCTTGCCTATGTCATTTTCGGTTATGCAGGCAATATCATCTGTTTTGCATTCCGGACAGCTGAGGGAAAAAACGTTTCTGAAAAGATACTTCCTGCCCTGAACAATCTCGGCACGGCTTTTGCCCATATCATTCCGTCATTTCATCCGATTGATCTGCTGGTTGGAATTGCTGTTGGCGTTGCTATGAAATTTGTTATGAAAATGCGTGCAGCCAACAAAAAGAAGTTCCGGCAAGGCACAGAGTATGGCTCTGCTGTATGGGGTACGGAAAAAGATATTGAGCCATATATGGATTTCAAAGAGAAAGACAACAATGTCATTCTCACACAGACAGAGGGCTTGACCATGGGAAAACCCTCTCACCCGAAGTACGCCAGAAACAAGAATATTCTGGTGATCGGCGGTTCCGGCTCTGGTAAAACGAGATTTTTTGTAAAGCCGAATCTCATGCAGATGCACTCCTCATATATCGTGACAGACCCCAAAGGCACAGTTCTGATTGAATGCGGCAAAATGCTGGAACGTGGCAGACCGTATAAGGACGAGAAAGGCAATCTATCCTATCAGCCGTATCGAATCAAGGTGTTCAATACCATTGATTTCGGCAAATCCATGCACTACAATCCCTTTGCCTACATCTCCAAAAAGAACAGAGAAAAGGATATTCTGAAATTTGTGGACGTTCTCATTAAGAATACGCAGAGTTCTCAGCAAAACGGCGGTGATGACTTCTGGGTAAAGGCAGAAAAGCTGCTTTATACCGCATATATCGCTATGATCTTTACGATCAATCCACCGGAAGAACAGAACTTTGAAACGCTGATTGAAATGATCAATTCTTCGGAATGCCGTGAGGACGATGAAACATTCCAGAATGCCATTGACCGACTGTTTGCATTTATTGAATGCTGGATCAACGCTGATTTCCCCAATGATGCGGAAATCAGCAATGAATTTCAGGAAATGAAAGCAAATCAGCCGAATGAGGAACAGAAGCGACTGGGTGCATTCGCCTGCAAGCAGTATCACGCTTACAAACTTGCCGCAGGAAAAACTGCAAAGTCGATCCTCATTTCCTGTTCTACACGCTTAGCCCCTTTTGCCATTGATGAAGTCTTAGAAATCACAAGCTATGACGAACTTGGTCTGGACAAGCTGGGTGATGAACTGTCTGCACTCTTTGTTATCATCTCGGATACCGATGCAACATTCAATTTTCTGGTTGCGATCATGTATTCGCAGTTATTCAATCTTTTATGCACAAAAGCGGACAATTCAGAGGGCGGCAAGCTGAACTACCATGTTCGCTGCTTGCTCGATGAATTTGCGAATAGTGTGACACGTTTCGTACTGAAAAGGTGCGGCACGTAACAAAAATTAAATATAGTTACGTAGAACTATTATTCTGATGAGTCGAATGACGGAGTAACGCCCTGAAAGGCTCACGTTAAAACTACGGACGGCTAAGCAGTGTGAAATGCAGATGTCGTAAGCCCGTGAAAGTCGCACGAGAGCAGTCCTAACGGATAAAGCCGAGGAAAGCGTCACAGAGGTGTGATGTACTGCCTATAGTGCGGACGGCGGTGCAATATGGTTAGAATGGCTTAAAAAGCCCGACGAAAATCCGAGTGTACGGTTCTATACGAATGACCGATAGAAATGTCGGGGTGCAAATTTGCATGCATACGGGGTGGAGTAAAAGTTGTTAGTATGAAACTCCCTATACTGTTATAGGCAGTAAGTACCGTAAGGTATGTTTGCAGGACTAAAGGATTGACCTAAGTTGTACCAATGCTAAGAATAATGGAACGTGGAAAGCAGTCCGACCAGTGGAGTTCACAATCCGATACTGATTTCAGACGAAAGCGATTATGCCGTATAAGCTGATTAGGGACTGTGAGAGTAGTGCCACAGTACCGATGAAGCCGTGATAATAAGCGGTGGAGGGATAGGCACAAGTCGTAAAAATCAAAGTTTAATATGTATGCGTAGTGCTCACAAAGTGATTTCATAGCTTCGGGTAAGAATGATAACTAAAGTTATCCAGAAAAAGCACGCTGAAAGGCGGTGGTTACTATGGCAAAGAAAACTGTAAACAAATCAGAGAAAAATATGTATAGGTACGGCTTGCAGGAAAAATTATGCGGAATGTATGAACAGAGCAAGCAGGGCAAGTGCTTTAAACATCTTATGAAGCTCATAGTTTCGGAGGAGAATATTGTGCTTGCGTACCGAAATATCTGCAAAAACAAAGGCAGCTTCACTGCCGGAGTTGACGGAAAAATCATTACGGATATTCAAAAGTATCCAATTCAGACTGTAGCCCAAAAGGTCAGAAACAAGCTGAATTACTATCAGCCGAAAAAAGTTCGCCGTACCTACATTGATAAAGGCAACGGAAAACAACGTCCTCTCGGTATTCCGAGTATATGGGACAGGTTGATACAGCAATGCGTATTACAAATATTAGAGCCTATATGTGAAGCTAAATTCCACGAACGCAGTAATGGGTTCAGACCATACAGGTCAGCCCAAAATGCAGTGGCACAATGCTACAAAATGATACAGCTTCAAAATCTGCACTATGTTGTGGATATTGATATTAAAGGCTTCTTTGACAACATCAACCACGCAAAGCTGATACGGCAAATATGGGCAATGGGCATACAGGATTTGAAAGTATTAGCAATTATCAAAGCAATGTTGAAAGCGGATATTCTGTTTAATGACATTGTAATATCTCCCGAAACAGGAACACCACAGGGCGGTATTTTATCACCGCTGTTATCCAACATCGTTCTGAATGAACTGGATTGGTGGGTGGCAAGTCAGTGGGAAGAAATGCCGACCAAGCGAAACTACGTCCACAGGATTTATGCCAATGGAACACCCGATAAAAGCAACACGATTCGGGCATTGAGAAGCTATACCAAACTGAAAGAATGTTATCTGGTTCGCTATGCAGACGACTTCAAAATCTTCTGCAAAAAG
>DLQV01000059.1:9689-13751 GCA_002474415.1 Lachnospiraceae bacterium UBA7598 | reverse complement strand
AAGAGGAATATGATCAGACGATCCCGAACATGCGCGTCCTGATCTACGATGTCTCTATTCCGCAGGCACTTTCCTATAAAGAAAAGATCGAAAATGTCAAGGGTGTGGAAGAGGTGCGCTGGCTCGACGATGCGATCGATATTTACGAGCCGCTCGAACAGGCAGATGCCGATACGGTGGATGCGTGGTATAAAGATTCGGATGCACTGTTTTCCGTAACCATCAGCGAAAAAGATGACGCGGAGAAAAAAGCTGCCGTAAAGGAAATCCGCACGATCATCGGAGATGAGAATGCGATGTCCGGTACCGCTGTGACAGATACCTACTCCCCGGTACATACGACAAAAGATATCCAGAAGATCATCTTAATTGTCATTCCGATCGTTTTTATTATTCTGCTTTTGACGACGAATTCCTGGTTTGAACCGGTTCTGTTTTTGTTTACGATCGGCGTGGCGATCATGTTAAACCGGGGAACGAACCTGATCTTTGGAGAAATCTCCTTTGTGACCAACGCGGCGGGCAGCGTGCTGCAGCTTGCGGTTTCGATGGATTATTCCATCTTCCTTTTACACCGTTTTGCGGAAAACCGTGCAGAGGGCAAGGAAGTCAAACAGGCGATGGTGGATGCGGTCAAACAGTCCACAAGCTCGGTACTCTCAAGTGGACTGACGACCGTGACCGGATTTGCGGCGCTGATTCTGATGCGTTTCCGGATCGGACCGGATATGGGCTGGGTGATGGCAAAAGCAATTGTATTCAGTTTACTTTGTGTACTCTGCCTGCTTCCGGCACTGGCAATTTCTACTTACAAACTGATCGATAAGACACAGCATTGCCCGCTGTATCCGAGCTTTAAGACGTTTTCTTCCGTAGTGATGAAAATCCGGATTCCGATGCTTATATTGGCAGCCGTGATTGCTGTACCGTGTTTTCTGGCACAGGGAAGCAACGATTTCCTGTACGGATCAAGCCGGGTATACAGTACGAACCAGACACAGATGGGACGCGATCTGCTCGCCATCGAGGACGAATACGGAGCATCCAACCCGCTCGTTATTCTGGTTCCAAAAGGGGATATGAGTAAGGAAGCTGCTTTAAACGAAGCACTCTGTGAGAATAAAAATGTCACTTCTGTGATCTCCTATGTCAATACGGTCGGGGCACAGATTCCGGACGGCTATGTGCCGGAGGATTCCTTAGAGCAGTTGTACTCCGAAAATTACAGCCGCTTTGTCGTGACACTTGATACCGAGGAAGTGGAAGACGGCTGGACGGATAAGATTGATGAGATCCATAAAATCTGCGAGAAATATTACGGCGATGATGCATTGATCGCAGGGGATCTGGCAAGTACCGAGGACTTGAAAGATACCATCACGGAAGATAATACAAGAGTCAATCTTCTTGCAATCGCGTTTGTATTTATCATCCTGCTTTTGAACTTCAAGTCCATCAGCATTCCGGTGATCCTGACACTTGTGATCGAGCTGTCCATCTGGATCAACCTTTCGATCCCGTATTTCGGATCGACCACACTGCACTACATTGCATACCTGATTATCAGTTCCGTACAGCTTGGCGCGACCATCGATTACGCGATTTTACTTACGTCCCGTTATCTGGAGGAGCGTAAGACAATGGGACGAAAAGAGGCGGCAAGAACCGCCATACAGGTATCGGTGCTGTCACTGTTTACGTCCGCGATCATTTTGACGATCGCCGGATTTGCACTGGGCATCTGTTCGACAAACCTGGTACTCAGCCAGCTTGGTACCCTCGTGGGACGGGGCGCTGTCATTTCGTTTGTACTTGTATTGGTCGTACTTCCGGCACTTCTTGTGCTTCTGGATAAAGTGATCGAAAAGACAACATTTGGATTAAAATTCAGTAAAAATCAGTAAGGAGGAATTTATCATGAGAAATAAAAAAGCATCGGTTGCAGCCGCACTTGGTTTTACAATGATTCTTGGACTGGTACAGCCGGTCAGTGTGCAGGCGGCAGTGAAAAAAGACGAAAATGTATATGTGACACTGCAGGAGGACGGCAGTGTGTCAAAACTTTATGTGGTCAATGCATTCACTGCGGATGCAGCGGAGACCGTGACCGATTACGGGACATACAGCGGTATAAAAAATCTGACAACGGATGATGCGATTTCCGAAGACAACGGAAAAGTGACCTTACAGCTGCCAGAGGGAAAATTTTACTACCAGGGAAGCTGTAAACAGGCACAGCTTCCCTGGAACATCAAGATCACCTATCAGTTAAACGGGACAGAAATTTCCGCGGAAGATTTAGCAGGAAAGAGTGGGAAACTTGAAATTGCCATCAAAATAAGGAAAAACAAAACGGCAGACAGCAATTTCTTTGACAATTATCTGCTGCAGGCAACGGTAAAGCTTGATACCGATAAGTGCAAAAATATTACAACCGAAGGTGCCACCGAGGCGAATGTGGGAAGCGACCGCCAGATGTTATACAATATTTTAGCAGGACAGGAGAAAGACATATCCATTACCGCGGATGTGACCGATTTTACAATGGACGGTATCACCTTCCAGGGCGTGCCGATGCAGTTTGCCATCGACCGCGACACGATCGATCTGTCGGAACTTACCGATAAAACCACAGAGATCACCGATGCCACAGAGAAACTTGACGATGGCGCAGGAAAGTTGGAGGATGCGTCCAAAAAGGCGAAAGATGCTGGCAATTCCGTACAGAAAGGTGCCAGTGAACTTGCAAGCGGTGTGAACAGTTACACGGCGGGAGCCGACCAGCTTGCAAGCGGTATAAACGGATATATAAACGGTGTCGGCCAGCTTGCTTCGGGTGCAAAACAGTTAAAAGAACTTGAAAATTTAGGGCAGGTTTCCACAGCCGTACAGAAACTGTCCACCGCGGTAGACGGGGATAAGACACAGAGCCTTTCTGCGGGAGCCACCCAGCTTTCTGGCGGATTAAAACAGCTGAAAGCCTATGTGGATCAGCAGGTGCAGATGCCGGGAGGTGAGGCGTACAAGCAGTTGCAGGAAACCGTGGATCAGCTGTATGCAGGTTCTGTCTCCGTAAAGGATGGCGTAAATGCGGTAGGAGACGGATTAAATGCTCTTGAAAAGAGCACCTCCGGTTTCTCACAGGCGGCAAAAGGCGTTAAAAGTTTAAATGATGGTTTTACCCAACTACAGAAAAATGATAAGGCACTTTTATCCGGTGCCAGTCAGCTGAAGTCTTCTTCAAAAAACTTAAAAGAAGGAGCCGATTCTTTAAGCAGTGGAGCAGGTCAGCTTGCAGATGGTCTTAATGAGCTTTCCTCCGGCAGCAGTGATTTAAAGGATGGAACTGTGGAATTTAAAGATCAGACAAAAGACATGGATGCACAGGTTGATGATGCGGTCGATGATATGATCGACCAGTTATCCGGAAAAGACTATGAGCCAAAGTCATTTGTCTCAGACAAAAACACGGACATTGGACTCGTGCAATTCGTGATCCGTACCGATGATATCAAAAAAGCAGAAGAAAAGACAACGGAGAAGGCAAAGAAAACGGAAAGTTTCTTTGATAAACTGAAGGCGTTATTTTAGAAAGGACTTGCAAAAAACGACAAAATGAAGTAAGATAAAATACACAAAAATAAGATGTCTGAAAAAGACTATAGATTTTACGGTTTCTGATTCAAACCGCTGATCTATAGTCTTTTTTTGCGGAACATCTGGCTGAAAAGAGGAGTTTGTATGAATCAGGAGTACATGAAAACAAGAAAAATCCTGCCGCTGGTACTTTCCATGTCCCTTCCCATGGTCATATCCATGGCAGTAAATGCATTGTATAATATTGTGGACAGTTATTTTGTGGCAAAGATCAGTGAGGATGCGATGACGGCGCTTGCCCTCGTATTTCCAGTGCAGAATCTGGTCAATGCCATAGCCATTGGATTTGCTATCGGAATCAATGCAAGGGTAGCCTTTTATCTGGGAGCAAAAGAGGAGAAACTGGCGGATGAGTCGGCATCCGTGGGGCTTTTGTTAAACTTTATTCATGGTCTGGTGTTAGCA
>DLQV01000059.1:627-9607 GCA_002474415.1 Lachnospiraceae bacterium UBA7598 | reverse complement strand
ACACTGGCATGTACCTATTCCATGCGCGTATTTGCGTTTGCACCGATCATTGGTCTGGGGCTTGCATATGAAAAGATCTTTCAGGCGGTCGGGCGGATGAAGGTGTCCATGATCTGCATGATGCTTGGATGTGTGACCAATATTATTTTAGATCCGGTTATGATCTTTGGCTTAGGACCGGTACCAAAGCTTGGAATTGCAGGTGCGGCATATGCAACGGGAATTGGCCAGCTGGTAACTCTGGCGGGATATCTGCTGTTTTATTTTGCACGGCCAATGCATGTAAAAGTTAATGTTGCAAACATGAAAACAACCGGAGGTGTGATAAAAAATATTTATACCATCGGAATCCCGGCGACACTAAATCTGGCACTTCCTTCTATTCAGGTGTCGGCATTAAATGCAATCCTTGCGCCGTTTCCGGGAAGTTATATTCTGGTGCTCGGAGTTTATTATAAACTGCAGACATTTATTTATCTGACGGCAAACGGAATTGTGCAGGGAATCCGGCCGCTCGTTGGATATAATTATGGAGCGGGAGAATATGACCGGGTGAAAAAGATTACGCGCACCTCCATGGGACTGATCGCACTGGTTATGGTTATGGGAATGGCAATTTCCTGTGCAATTCCGCAGCAGCTGATGGGACTGTTTACTACAAACCGTACAACAATGGAAATCGGAGGGGCTGCACTTCGCATCATCAGTTTCGGATTTGTGGTATCCTCAGTTTCTGTTACATTTTCCGGAGTCCTGGAGGGACTTGGAAAGGGTATGCCATCGCTTTTGATTTCCCTGGCGCGTTATATTGTTGTGATGCTGCCGGTATCCTTTATACTGAGCCGTTTATTCCAGGCAGCAGGTGTGTGGTATGGATTTACGGTTACGGAATATATTGTAGCGATTCTTTCCTATTATATATACAAATTCCACATGAGAGATATAAAAGGGTAACAAAATAAAAAAAGTGTGGTACAATAGTTAAGATATGGATAAGAGAACAGAAGAAAAGGAACAGGGAGGAGTTCGTTATGCCATACGCAAACGATACCAAGCAGGCATTTGCAGATGCCCTTCGAAAACTTTTAGAACAGATGCCGTTTGCAAAGATCAGCGTATCACACATTTGCGAAGAATGTGGAATGAACCGCAAAAGTTTTTACTATCATTTCAAAGATAAATATGATCTGGTCAACTGGATCTTTGATACGGAAATCACAAAGATTTTTTCGGAAGAAGAATGGAAAAATGCCGGCTTTACATGGGATATACTGGAAAAAATATGTGAGTATTTCTATAAACACCGGACATTTTATTCCAAGGTGCTGCAGGTTGAGGGACAGAATTCTTTTACGGAACATTTCCGGGATATTTTAGTTCCTGTCAATCGTAAATTCCTTGAGATGGTGGAAAAAGAGGAACAGGCAGAACACGAGGAATTTTATATTCATTTCTTTTCGGATGCTTTTTTAGCGGCCTTGGTGCGCTGGCTGGAGGACAGAGAATGTATGTCCCCGAAAGAGTTTATTGCGTTACTGCGTTCGAGTGTGGAAATGATTGCCAGCTATGTAGTGCAAAATCAGAAATAAAAGCAAAACTACTTAAAAAAGTGACATGATTCGACAAAATTTACCCACATTCGTGGATTTGTCCACTTGAATTTAAGAAGAGAAAAGATATAATACTTTTCAGATTACACAAAAACATTTCTGTCATGTTATGGCGGCAGAATGAAAGGAAGTTGAGATTATGAATAAAATGTCATTACAGAAGAGTATTCAGAACTTTGGAATCAAGCAGGCCTTAAAGTATATGGAGAAAGATCCAGAGGAGAATATTCCGAAACTGATGGATATGGTTGACAAATTTGCACCGGACGGATGGTATGAGGCACAGAGAAATATGATCCGTAAGGTAATTAAGGAAAGAGGAAACTGGTATCAGTTAATTCTTCGTATTTACCAGCTGGATCCGGAAGTACGTAAAGCATTCTTCCAGAATTTCATTTTCAATGCAAGTTTAAAGGGAAGTGCATTACAGGAACAACTTGCTGAAGAAAACAACTGTAACATTCCGTGGGCAATTCTGTTAGACCCTACCTCTGCATGTAATTTACACTGTACCGGATGCTGGGCAGCAGAGTATGGTCATCAGCTGAATCTGGATCTGGATACGATTGATTCTATCGTACGTCAGGGTAAGGAACTTGGTACCTATATGTATATTTATACAGGTGGAGAACCACTGGTACGTAAAAAAGACCTGATCAAGATCTGTGAGATGCACCCGGATTGTGAGTTCCTTTCTTTCACAAACGGTACTTTGATCGATGAAGAGTTCTGCCAGGAGATGCTTCGTGTCAAGAACTTTGTTCCAGCGATCAGTCTGGAAGGATTCGAGACAGCTAACGATGGACGAAGAGGTGAAGGTGTATTTGATAAAGTACAGCACGCTATGAGTCTGTTAAAGAGCCATGGTTTACCATTTGGTATTTCTACCTGCTATACAAGAAAGAACTTAGATGATGTAACCAGCGAAAAATTCTTTGATATGCTGATTGAGAGTGGGGCATTATTTGTATGGTTCTTCCACTATATGCCGGTTGGAAATGATGCAGCAGTGGAACTTTTACCTACACCGGAGCAGCGTGAGAAAATTTTCCACCGCATTCGTGAGTTCCGTCAGACAAAGGCAATCTTTAGCATGGATTTCCAGAATGATGCGCAGTTCGTTGGTGGATGTATTGCCGGTGGACGAAGATACTTACATATCAATGCCAAGGGTGATGTGGAGCCATGTGTATTCATTCATTACTCCAATGCAAATATTCATGACTGCAGTCTGTTGGATGCCTTAAAGAGTCCGTTATTCCAGGCATATCATGACAACCAGCCATTCAATGACAATATGCTTCGTCCGTGCCCGATGCTTGAGAATCCGGATAAGCTTGGCCAGATGGTAAAAGAGTCAAAGGCTGTGAACACCGATTATCAGTCTCCGGAGTCACCGGAAAATCTGAAAGAAAAAGCTGCTCCTTATGCCGAAAACTGGACACCTACCGCAGAGAAGCTCTGGAATGAAGAAAAAGAAAAGATCGAGGCAAATAAAAAGAAAAATGCTTAATGATAAAATTTCTCAATAAGCGTTTGGGATAAAAAGTAAAAAAGAGGCGTATTCCCCTTGTTTATCGCAAAAACAGGCAGTGGAATACGCTTTTTTGTACAGAAATTGTATAATAAAAAGTACTTGCAATATTGCATATCGGAGCATAAAATATTTTCTTAAACAGGAAACTAAAAATGAAAATAAGTACTAAGGAGGAAACAACGATGTTAAAGTGTTTCAAAAATTTTGATGTAAAGAAAACCGGACTTTTTGCAGCAGGTGTACTGTTCGGTACAGCAGGAATCAAGATCCTTTCCAGCAAGGATGCAAAGAAACTCTACACAAATTGTACAGCAGCCGTACTTCGTGCAAAAGAAGTTGTTTTAAAGACTGCAACAAAGGTACAGGAGAATGCAGAGGATATTTATGCAGAAGCGAAGCAGATCAACGAAGACCGCGCAGCAAAAGAAGCGGAAGTATTCGACGGTGAGGAAGTAACCGAAGAGACAACTGCAGAAGAGGCAGAAACTACAGAAGAGACAGCAGAGGCATAAAAAACGTATGAAAGAGATGTTACCCCATGTAACATCTCTTTTATCGAAAGCAGGTTATAGATATGAAATTTCAAATCAGACATGAGATAAGAGGAAGAATGAGAATTCATGTGATCCAGAGCCGTATGTCATTTGCACAGGCAGATACATTACAGTATTATCTGGAGCAGTGTGAATCTGTAATTTCCGCAAAAATTCAGAATCGTACCGAAGATGTGACTATTTGTTATGAGGGAAGCAGAAATGCAATTCTTGAAGTATTGAAGGCATTTTCGTATGAAAAGACGGATGTTCCGGATACCTATATCAAAAATTCCGGAAGAGAAATGAACCAGTATTACTGGGATCAGCTGGTGGAGCAGACGTTCTGGCATTTTACCAACAAGTTGTTTGTTCCGTTTTCCATCCGCGCAGCAATCACAACTGTAAAGTCTGTAAAGTATATCTGGAAAGGACTTCAGACGTTGTTTAAGGGTAAGATCGAGGTTCCGGTACTGGATGCAACTGCTATTGGTGTTTCGATTATCCGTGGAGATTTTGCTACCGCAGGATCTGTGATGTATCTGCTCGGTATCGGAGAGACACTGGAAGAATGGACACACAAGAAATCTGTCGGAGATCTGGCACGCAGCATGTCACTCAATATCAGCAAGGTATGGATGATGTGCGATGGACAGGAAGTACTCGTTTCCGCGGACAAAGTAAAGTCCGGAGATGAAGTGCGCATTCATATGGGAAATGTGATCCCGTTTGACGGAACAGTAACGGATGGAGAGGCAATGGTAAACCAGGCATCTTTAACCGGGGAATCCGTTCCGGTTCGCAAGGTACTCGATGGTGTGGTATATGCGGGAACGGTTGTTGAGGAAGGTGAGATTACCATCCGTGTCAAAGAAGTAAACGGTTCCAGCAAGTATGAAAAGATCATGGCCATGATTGAGGAATCAGAGAAACTGAAATCTTCACTGGAAGGAAAAGCGGAACATTTAGCAGACAAACTGGTGCCATATACGTTCCTGGGAACCGGTCTGGTATGGCTGTTCAGCAGAAACGTGACAAAAGCAATTTCTGTGTTAATGGTGGACTTCTCCTGTGCGCTGAAGCTTGCAATGCCATTGTCCGTACTGTCTGCAATCCGGGAAGCAAGTACGTATGATATTACCGTAAAGGGTGGCAAGTATCTGGAAGCTATGGCAGAAGCAGATACGATCGTCTTTGACAAGACGGGCACGCTGACGAAGGCCCAGCCAACGGTGGCACAGATTGTTCCATTTAATGAACAGTCCGAAGATGAACTGCTCCGTATAGCTGCATGCTTAGAGGAGCATTTCCCGCACTCCATGGCAAAGGCTGTAGTGCGTGAGGCGGTAAAACGGAATCTGGTACATGAGGAACTTCACTCTAAGGTAGAGTATATTGTTGCACACGGTATTTCTTCTAAGATTGGAGAAAAGCATATTGTGATCGGAAGCTATCATTTCGTATTTGAGGATGAGAAAGCCGTGATCCCGGAAGGCCAGAAAGAAAAATTTGAACAACTTCCGGAACAGTATTCGCACCTGTATATGGCAATCGACGGGGTGCTTGTGGCAGTTATCTGTATCGAAGATCCGCTTCGTCCGGAGGCAGTTGAAGTTGTGGCTCAGTTAAAGCAACTTGGAATCTCTAAGGTTGTTATGATGACCGGAGACAGCGACCGTGTGGCATCTGCCATTGCGCAGAAAGTCGGTGTGGATGAGTACCATTCTGAGGTACTGCCGGAAGATAAGGCAAGCTTTGTTGAGGCGGAAAAGAAAGCCGGAAGAAAAGTGGTTATGGTTGGTGATGGCATCAATGATTCTCCAGCCCTGTCTGCAGCAGATGTTGGCATTGCTATCAGCGATGGCGCTGAGATCGCGCGCGAGATCGCGGATGTGACCGTAGGTGCAGATAATCTTTATGAACTTGTCACCTTAAAGAAGATCAGTAATGGCCTCATGGAGCGGATTCACAGAAATTACCGTCTGATTGTGGGTATCAATACCTCATTGATTGTTCTTGGCGTGGCAGGAGTATTCCCACCGACGACATCGGCATTGCTTCACAACACGTCCACACTTCTGATCAGCTTAAAGAGTATGAACAATCTGCTCGATGAGAAGGAAGAAGTAACAGAAGAAAATGTAACAGAAGCATTTGCATAATGGAAACAAAACTGCTTTATTTTCATAAAATAAAAAGAATGAGAATAAGGCAGGAACAAAATGAAAGAATTATATCCTGGGGATCAGGGAATCTGGGTACAATATCTGCAGCTGGCATTGCAGCGTGCAGGACAGCAGGTAATGCTGGATGGAATTTTTGACCCAAAGACCTGTGCAGCCGTGGAAAAAGTAATGGGCAGCAGCGGAGCGTGTGCGGTAAAAGAAGCACAGTGGAACCGTCTACTGCCCTTTTTGCGTGGATATACAACGCATGAAGTGAAAGCAGGAGATTCCTTTTTTTCCATTGCAAAAAGGTATAATACAACGATGGAGCGAGTGATGCATGCAAATCCTGGAATGGATGCGGGGGCAGTGCAGATTGGAAGTACAGTTGTCGTACCGTTTGATTTTTCACTGGTTTCCGAGGAAATTCCATACACTTCCCTGCTTACCGGATGGATCATCGAAGGGCTTATGGCGCGCTATCCCTATCTTCAGGTGGGAACGATCGGAAGAAGCGTTATGGGGACGCCACTGTGGTCTCTGCAACTGGGAAATGGTCCGGTAGAAGTGGGATACAATGCTTCGTTTCATGCCAATGAGAGTATTACTACACCGGTACTTTTAAAGTTTGCAGAGCAGCTGTTAGAGGCATATGCAGACGAACGTATGTATGAAGAACTGTATCCGGAGCGGTTGTTTGAAGAATATTCCCTGTATCTTGTACCATTGGTCAATCCGGATGGTGTGGATCTGGTAAATGGGCTTTTGACGGAAGGCTTTTATTATCGCCGTGCGGTCCGTATTGCGTCCGGATTTCCGGATATTCCATTTCCGGATGGTTGGAAAGCAAATATCCAGGGCGTGGATCTGAATCTACAGTTTCCGGCCGGATGGGATATGGCAAAGAAAATAAAATTTGAACAGGGGTATAATCGTCCGGCACCGCGGGATTACGTGGGACAGACACCGCTCAGTGCTCCGGAGAGTATTGCCATGTTTGATTTTACGAAAAATCATAATTTTTCACTGGTTCTGGCTTATCACACACAGGGGGAAGTGATTTACTGGAAGTATCTGGATGAGGAGCCGGAAGGTGCCCGGCGTATTGCGGAATATTTTTCCAAAGTGAGTGGCTACCGGGTGGAAGAAACACCGGCGGCATCCGGATATGCCGGATATAAAGACTGGTTTATCAATTTTTATGACCGTCCGGGATATACCATCGAGGCGGGACTCGGAGAAAATCCGTTGCCGATGGAGCAGTTTCCGAAAATATACAAAGATAATGTAGGAATTTTGCTTGGGGGAATGACGGAGCTTGAGTAAATGGTGAGGAGAAGCCATAGTTTGTGAGAGTTGCTTTTGAAAACTTTTGAGGTATAATAGTAAAAAACAAATGAGGGAAACAGTTATGAAAAGGAACGGAGAATGGAAACGCAAAATCAAAAAGCTACCGTTGAAAAAAACGTATTATCTGATGCTTGTGACTTGTATCGGAATTCCAATTTTTGTGGTGTTTGTTGTTGCGCTTCTGATATTAAATATTCAGTTTAAACAAAAAGCGGTTGAAAATATCCGCCAGATGCAGCAGACGTTAATTACCCAGCTGACTTCGGATGTGGATAATCTGTCGCTTCGCATGACCAGTATGATTTATGCAAACAATTATGAGGTAATGGAATACGCGGCAGGAACGGATACTGATAATGTCCAGAAAAAAACAAAAAACCGAAATCAGCTGGATCGGGTAGAAAATTTATATCTGGAGCCAAACAAGGAAGTTATTTCGCTGTATTTTCGCATGAAAGATGGAACAGACACCTATTTGAAAAATTATATCAAGGATGGAACAAAGAGATTTTCAAATATGTTATGGTACCGGAATGCATTGCAGCACCCGAATAAAGTATATATTGGCTGTTATGATACCAATGCCAGCGGGGAACTGTTCCTTGGCGGGAAAAAGGATATGCTGGTGTTAATTGGTGTACTCAGTCCGGATGTGAATACTGACAGCAGCAGAAAAGTCCGGATGGTAGAATTTTATCAGTCATCGAAGATTGCAGATCAGATAAAAACAAATAACCGGGCATACCTTGCGGGGAAAAACAGGCTGGGGATTGCCAGAATTACAGATGCATCAGGAAATGTTATTTTTTCAGTTGATAAAAAACAGACATTCGGGAAAAAAGGAATTACCTGTATTCGGACACCCGTAAAAATATATGATGATACCTGGTATATTGAAAATTATGTGGAATCGAAGATTCTGACCGAGGAATTCTGGCAGGTTTCTGTTTTCCTGCTGATTGTGATGCTTGTGTTGTTTCTGCTGGTTGCGTATTATTCGAGATATTTTGTGCGAAGTATTGTAGAGCCGATTGAGGAGGTAAATGCCGGTCTTCGAAAAGTAGAGGATGGAAAACTGGACGTTCATATTGAACCCGGTGGTCAGTTTGAAATCCGCAATATGATTCATCAGTTTAATGCCATGGTGCGCCGGCTGCGGGAATTATTTCAGCAGTATGAAGAAAAACTTTCCGAAGGAAAAAATTCTGCATATTATTTTCATGAACTCATGCGTGGAAGAATGTCTCCGTTGAGCGTGGAAGAAGAACATCCGGCCTTTTTTCAGGATGCCTATGTGCTGATTGGAATTTATGTATATGGACGAGACGCAGAAAACGGAACAGGGATACTGATAAAAAGTTTTGAAAAGCATGCCAGATACGCTTCAAGATGTATTTCATGTCAGGAGGATGAGCATTATATTTATCTGTTTTATCGTGTGATGGAACAGGAGTATGAAGAGAGTCTGTATCATATGACAGAGGAATTACAGCAGATGGCGGAAAAAGAACTTTCGATGCAGTTGTTTTTCAGTGTGGGAGAATTGTGTGAGGGGGCGCAGATGTTTGAGGTTGCAAAAGAGGAAATTCGCCAGAGTATGGAGTTGCGGTATCTGGTGCTTCCAAATGAAAAAAACAGTCTGCGTTTTATGAAAAAAGAAGCCAAAAGGGATATGATTTCCCATGCAAAGCAGTATGAACCACTTGCTGATGCAGTTTTTCTGGCAGATGAAAAAAATATGATTGTGCAAAGAGATATGATTTTTGAAAAATTCAGAACCATGGA
>DLQV01000059.1:0-553 GCA_002474415.1 Lachnospiraceae bacterium UBA7598 | reverse complement strand
ATGTTGCAGTGTCATTATTGCGATTGGTCAGAGAGCAGTTCAGGATGGGGACAGTCTTTCTCATATTTTTGGTCAGCGCTATGACTATATAGAAAAACTTGACCGGATTATGGATGCAAGAAGTATTCGTATGTGGATGACAAATTTTTTAAACTGGATACTGGAGTACGTGGCATCTCGTCTGAATGTCCGGGAAAATGATATGGTTGTCATGGCAAAAAGATATATTGCAGACCAATACGAAAATCCGGCTCTCACATTAAAAGATGTTGCAGATCATGTCGGTCTGAACGAAAAATATTTTTCCGGCCGGTTTACGAAGGAAGCGGGAGAGACGGTATCGGAGTATCTGACGGATGTAAGAATTCAAAAAGCAAAGGAACTTTTAAGAACAACCAATTTTAAAATCTATGAAATTTCGGAAATGGTCGGGTATCAGACCGCAGAACATTTTAACCGGATGTTCAAAAAGAAGATGCAGATGAGCCCGTCAGCTTTTCGAAAAGAGAACAAAAAAGAATAAAAACAGGCGAAAATCAAGAAAAACAGGCGG
>DLQV01000183.1:4392-6053 GCA_002474415.1 Lachnospiraceae bacterium UBA7598 | reverse complement strand
TTAGTGTCGGACTGGCGGTAGAAGATAAAGTTGATGATGATAACACGACGCAGCTTGTGGTATTTGGAAGCCCATATGTATTCAGCGATGAGGCAAGCCAGATGACAACAAACAACGCAACGATGTTTTCCGATGTGATTGGAAATATGATCACGAATACCAAGTCGGCCGGCAGTGTGATTCCAGAGAAAGAGTACACACTCAGCAATCTGACCGTCAATGCATTGCATGCGGTACTTCTGGGTCTGCTTGTTACCATTATTGTTCCAATCCTGCTTTTAGCCGGAGGAATCGTAATCTTTATGATAAGGAGAAAGAAATAAACAATGAAAAAGCAGAAAATACAGATGCTTGTCGTTGTCATTCTTCTGGTGGTCTGTGTTCTTGCATATATTTTTATCAGCAAAAATGCAGGAAAACTGGATTCTACAGAGAGTGATGGACCGAATGCATCCATGGGAAATGTAACAGAATCTGTATCCGCCACAGAGAATGCAGCAGATACAGAGGTGACAGAAACAACAGAAAAATAATTATTTCTTGTGCGTGAGTTTATATATGAACGTATAAGCCCAGATCAATACCGGGATCACGAAAGTGGCAAAGATAGAAGCTTTGAACATTTTCATGGTTCCGGTATTGTCTGTGATGGCACACACCAGTGTACTTAAATACAGAATAACGAGTAAAATGATGCCGATGATGGCAAGAATCTGTTTTCCTTTTTTCATATGAACATCCTCCTTGTATACTCATGATACGGGAAAGGGCAGGTTTCGTCAAGAAAGGGCTTGGAAAACGGCCGACATTTTGTTATAATAAGCATACATGCATAAAAGCGTGTAAATTCGTAAGTGATAAAGGTGGTATAAAAATGGCTATATTGCAGGATTGGCAGAAAATTGCCTACAATGAGAACGCAAGTCAGGGGGAACTTCAGAAATTCTGGCAGAGATATTTCCTGTTAGAGAAGGGTGTATATGAGAAATTATTGACAAACCCGGATGAAAAAGTAGAAGGAACCGTAAAAGAACTTGCTGACAAGTATGGACTTACTATTCTGGAAATGGCTGGTTTCTTAGACGGAATCAATGACAGCCTGGTAAATGACAATCCAATCGAGACAATGGATGAGAATACCAAAGTAAACCTTGTTTTCGATAAAGAAAAGCTGTACAAGAACATGGTAGATGCCAAGGCTGACTGGCTTTACAATCTTCCAATGTGGGATGATATTTTTGATAAAGAGACAAAGCACAGACTGTATATGGAACAGAAGAAGTCTGGTACGGTTGTCGTTGGCAAGAAGATTGGACGTAATGATCCATGTCCATGCGGCAGTGGCAAGAAATATAAATTCTGCTGTGGAAAGAATAAATAAATTTTGAATTTTGAAAAAGGAGTTCCCGGTATCAGAAAAACTGATACCGGGCTTTTTTGAAAACAGGGATGGAGACAGAATAAGACATTATGGTTTGGTACATACTGATGTGGTAGCAAAAATGCAACACACAAGGAGGTATGTAAGATGACAAAACTGGATTGTAATGTAGTAAACTGTTCTTATAATGAAGACAACTGCTGCAGAAGAACGGATATTCAGGTGGAAGGAACACAGGCAAAAACTTCTTCCGAAACCTGTTGTGGAAGTTTTGCACCCA
>DLQV01000183.1:0-4352 GCA_002474415.1 Lachnospiraceae bacterium UBA7598 | reverse complement strand
ACACAACCGTCAGCTGTGAAGCGTGTGAGTGTAAATTCAACGAGGATCATGCCTGTCATGCAGGACATATCGGCATTGCCGGCGGACATGCAGACAGCAGCAAAGAGACAGAATGTGGCAGTTTTGTATGCAGCTGCTAAAAGGAGGGCTTGCGGGCGGCGTTCTTTGCCGCCCTGCCATTGAGAGGAGAAAAGGATGGAACAACTAACGGATTACAGTATTATTTTTCCGCATTTACATATTTATCTGCATCATGTCGGAAAAAATATCATGATTGGAAATTTTTCGGTGGCATATTATGGAATCGTGATTGCGATCGGAATGTTAGCAGGACTTGGAATGGCCTGCTGGATGGCAAAACGGACCGGTCAGAAAACGGATACTTATTTTGATCTGGCACTCGTTGCCATTGTCTGTTCTGTCATTGGAGCACGGATTTATTATGTAATATTCCGCTGGGATTTATACAAAGACGACTTGTTAAGTATTTTTAATCTGCGGCAGGGAGGCCTGGCAATTTACGGAGGTGTGATTGCGGCAATCATTACCGTGTTTGTATTTTCACGGGTGCGGAAACTGTCCATGGGCCTGCTTTGCGATACAGCGGGACTTGGTCTGGTCTTAGGACAGGTCATTGGCCGGTGGGGAAATTTCTTTAACCGGGAGGCATTTGGCGGTTATACCGATGGTCTGTTTGCCATGCAGCTGCCGCTTTCTGCCGTCCGATCCTCGGATGTGACGGACAGCCTGCTGCAGCATGTGGTGGAAGTAAATGGTACCTCTTATATCCAGGTACATCCAACGTTTCTTTACGAATCCATGTGGAATCTGGTTCTTTTGATTCTTCTGATCCTGTTTACGAAACACAAGCGATTTGATGGGGAAGTCTTTTTGCTGTATCTGGCAGGGTATGGAATTGGAAGATTCTGGATTGAATCCCTGCGTACGGATCAGCTGCTGCTTCCAGTGATCGGGTATCCGGTATCCATGGCACTTGCGGCACTTCTTGTGGTTGTGTCAATTGCCTGGATCATGATCTGGCATATCCGTCAGCATAAAAAAACAGCATAAAATATATCTGGATGGAAAAATCACCCACGCGTTACCACGTGTGGGTGATTTTTTTGTGGAAAACTATGGAAAAGAGAAGTGACTTTTCCACAAAGGCAGGGAAAAACCCTTGATTTCAAGGTGGTTTTAGGGTATTATGGTTACATAGTGGTGGGAAGTGGAGCAAAAATTCCATTTTGTGGAGTAAAGTGGTGAAAAGCAGAGATGAAAAATGAGGAAGGGAAGGTGAGTCTGCCATGTTCATGGGTGAATACAATCATTCGGTTGATGCAAAGGGCAGACTGATTGTTCCTTCCAAATTCCGGGAACAGCTTGGCAATGAATTTGTTGTAACCAAAGGCCTGGATGGATGTCTGTTTGTTTATTCCCAGGAAGAATGGAAGCGGATTGAGGAAAGTCTTCGTGAAAAACCACTGACTTCAAAAGATGCAAGAAAGTTTATGCGATTCTTTTTTGCGGGAGCTGCAAACTGCGAAGTGGACAAGCAGGGAAGAATTTTACTTCCGGCGAATCTGAGAGAATACGCAGGAATTGATAAAGAGGTTGTTTCCGTCGGGGTGTTCAGCCGCGTGGAAATCTGGAGCAAAGAACGGTATCTGGAAAACAACGATTTTGATGATATGGACGAAATCGCAGAGCATATGGCAGAATTGGGAATTGGAATCTAAATATGGAATTTAAACATTATTCGGTCCTTTTGAACGAGACAATTGAACAATTACATATTCGTCCGGATGGCATCTATGTGGATGGCACGCTTGGGGGAGGCGGACATTCACTGGAGATATGCAGACACCTGACCACAGGAAGGCTGATTGGAATTGATCAGGATGCCGATGCAATTGCTGCGGCAACCGATCGGTTAAAAGATTACGCAGACAAGGTTACCATTGTGAGAAGTAATTATGCACAGATGGCAGAGGTACTGCAAAATCTCGGAATCGAAAAAGTGGATGGAATTATTCTTGACCTGGGAGTTTCTTCTTTCCAGCTGGATACGCCGGAGCGGGGATTTACTTACCGGAGTGAGGATGCACCACTGGATATGAGGATGGACAAGCGTCAACGCCTGACCGCAAGAGATATTGTGAACGATTACAGCGAAGCGGAACTGTTCCGCATCATTCGTGACTATGGAGAGGATCGGTTCGCAAAGAATATTGCAAAGCATATTGTACAGGCGCGGCAGGAGAAACCGATCGAGACGACCGGAGAACTCAACGCAATCATCCGGGGAGCCATTCCGATGAAAGTGCAGGTGACTGGCGGACATCCTTCCAAGAGGACCTATCAGGCAATCCGTATTGAGCTGAATCATGAGCTTGATGTACTTCGTGATACATTAGATACCATGATTGAATTGTTAAATGACAGGGGAAGGATCTGCATTATTACATTTCATTCGTTAGAAGACCGTATTGTGAAATCCAATTTCAAGAAAAACGAAAATCCATGTACCTGTCCGAGTAATTTCCCGGTCTGTGTGTGTGGAAAGAAATCCAAAGGACATGTGGTGACAAGAAAGCCAATCCTACCTTCGGAGAAAGAACTCGAAGAGAACAGTAGATCAAAGAGTGCAAAATTACGCGTGTTTGAGCGTGTGGAAGATGGAATGGAAAGCAGGGAAGCGTTATGAGCAGTAAAAACTATTATGTGAACGGAAATACTGTAAGGGAACTGGATACACCGGTTCGTCACAATCAGAGAACACGCAAAGAGATTGAGGAGGCAAGACGTCGCAAAAACCGCAGAAATGCAGCCAGAAGAAACCGTCAGAGAGCGATGGAGATGAGCCGCGGTTATGTGGTATTTCTTACGGTGTGTGTGGTGATTGTAGCTTTGACTGCAGTTATGTTTGTACGGATGCAGTCACAGATGACAACACGCATGAAAAATGTGGCAAATCTGGAGAGTCAGTTGACAGATCTTCGCGCGGATAATGATGCGCGTTATAAAAATCTTACAACTTCGACCGATCTTGAGCATATCAAAAAAGTGGCAATGAAAAAGCTGGGCATGAAATATCCAACAAAAAAACAGGTGGTATATTACACGGTAGAAAACAGCAATTTTATGGATCAGTATGAGGATATTCCTTCAAAATAACAGGAGCCAGAAGTGAGAAGAAAGAGAAGAAGACCGGCACAAAAATTTAACCGGAAGATGCGGGCAAAACTGATGGTTTTGTTTTCGCTCATTCTGGTTGTTTTGTGTGGGTTGATTGGAAGATTAACCTATATTGAGCGTACAAAAGGGGAAACTTATCAGAAAAAAGTGCTTTCGATGCAATCATATGACAGCAAAACAATTCCGTACCAGAGGGGAGAGATTATCGACCGTTCCGGTACGGTTCTTGCTACCAGCGTAGCAGTCTATAATGTAATTTTAGACTGTACGGTTGTCAATGATAAAGAAGAATATGTGGATCCGACCGTAGAGGCACTGGTAAAATGTTTTCCGGAGCTGAATGAGACAAAGATCCGTCAGATCATAAAAGAGAAAAAAAATAAGCGCTATATTGTATTGGCGAAAAAAGTACCTTATGATGAAGTGCAGCCTTTTGTGGAGCTGCAGGATGCTGTAGATAAAAAAGGAAATAAGGTAAATCCGGACATCAAAGGCGTCTGGTTTGAGAAGGAATATCAGAGAAATTATCCGTTTGGTTCGCTGGCTTCTTCTGTTATCGGGTTTACTTCTTCCGGAAATGTCGGCACAACAGGGCTGGAAAATTATTACAACAGCACTTTGAATGGAATAAACGGAAGAGAGTATGGCTATCTGGATTCCGACAGTGATTTTGAAAAAACAGTCATTGATGCGCAGGATGGAGATACCCTGGTGACATCCATCGATGCCAATATTCAGTCGATTGTTGAGGAAAAAATCAAAGACTGGAACGAAAAATACCGGGATAATTACTATAAAGGAACTGGAAGTATCAATACATCGGCCATTGTTATGAATCCAAACAATGGAGAGATTCTTGCCATGGCAAATTATCCGAATGTAGATCTGAATAATCCGCGTGATTTATCCCCGTGGTATTCCGAGGAGCAGATAAAAAAAATGTCCGAGGATGACAAAATGGATGTGCTCAATGAATTGTGGCAGAATTTCTGTGTATCTTCCACTTATGAGCCGGGATCTGTCCAGAAGCCTTTTACGGTAGCGTGTGGACTCGAAACAGGGACGATCAATGATAAAATGACGTTTGTCTGTGATGGATATGAAGATTTCAATGGACAGAAAGTGCGCTGTGTGGCCCGTTATGGACATGGAAT
>DLQV01000043.1 GCA_002474415.1 Lachnospiraceae bacterium UBA7598 | reverse complement strand
TTGCAGACACAAGGTTATAATAATTTTTTGAAAATGAACCTGTTTAATAAAGGATATATACTATGAATATCGTCAAAACTTACGGAAATTATATTAAAAAATATGCCGGCACCCATCCGGCGGTTTCCCGCAAAATGATCGACATCGGATTACATCTCGAGCAGTTCCGGACCGAACATTTTGCAGAAAAAACAATGCCGAAGGCATATCGGAAGCTGAATACGCTCGGCGTAAAAAATACGCTCCATGCGTTAGAACACCCGGAATCCACGGTCTGGTGCAATCTGTTTGCACCGGTGGAAATTTTCCAGTGCTTCGGGCTTAATGCACTCTCCATGGAATGTCTCTCCTCGTTTCTCTCAGGATTTACGTGCGAAGACTATTTTATCGACCGCGCAGAAAGCCAGGGAATTGCCCCCACACTCTGTTCCTATCACAAAGATTTTATCGGTGCCGTGGACTCCGGAATTATTCTACCTGCCAGACTCGGTGTGACAACTTCCATGATCTGTGATGGCAATATCAACACATTCCGCTATTTCAGCCGGCAGACGTCTCTTGACACTTACGTCATTGATGTGCCGGACCGGTATTCTCCGGAAGCCGTGGAATATGTAACCATGCAGCTGAAAGAACTGATTCAGAAACTGGAAGCACTGACCGGAAAACGTCTGTCCATGGATGACCTGTCGGAAACACTTGCCCGCGAAAACCAGTCGAAAGCTTATTACAAAGAGTTTTTAAAACTGCAGACGGAGCGCTATTATCCATCGACACTGACTCTGCAGATGTTCATACTTTTTGCCACCCACTTAAACATCGGAACACCGGAAACCCTTGATCTGTTCCGCAGTTTTGCCGAAGATATCAAACAATATCCGAAATATGATGGCACCCGGATTGTCTGGGTACACCTGCTTCCTTTTTACCAGGAAACGCTCAAACACTATTTTAATCTGAGCAGAGATTACCAGATCCAGTGTACCGAAATGAACTTAGATTACATGGACGAGCTGGATACCGACCACCCACTGGAAGCACTTGCCACTAAAATGCTGAACAATCTCTATAACGGTCCGTATGAAAAGAAAGCAAATATGGTCGTAAAACTGGCAAAAGAAATGCATGCCGATGGCGTCATTAACTTCTGCCACTGGGGCTGTAAACAATCTGCCGGCGGAGTATTCCAGCTGCGCGAAGCGCTCAAAGCGGCGGATATTCCACTGCTCGTTCTGGATGGCGATGCCATGGACCGCCGGAACAGCCATGACGGACAGATCAAAACCCGTCTGGAAGCTTTCCTGGAAATTCTGGATAAAGAGAGGAAACCATCATGTTAGGTTATGTATGTAAATATACCCCCATGGAATTATTTGAAGCCATGGACACGGAAATCACACGTCTGGAACCATCCGTTACGGATTTTAACCACGCGGACACCCTGATGCACGCCAACATCTGTTCCTATACCAAGGCCGTGCTGGAAGATGTGATGGAACATGACTATGAGGGTGTCATTCTGACCACCTGCTGCGACAGCATCCGCCGTCTGTATGACACATTAAAAAGCCAGTTTCCGGATAAATTTTTCTTTTTGCTGGATATTCCCCGCAAATTTAATGATTTTGCAGTGACGCTCTATGAGCGCCAGTTAAAACAAATGCTCACCGAATACGAGGCATTTTCCGGGAAAACACTGGATCTGAAACGTTTTGTTTCCATGATGCAGAACAAAGCGGCTCTGAAAAAACAGGAAAATTCCCGCATGTCTGCCAGTAAAAACTCTGAAAAAGGAAACGGCCAGAAACTCAATATCGGCATCATGGGTGCCCGATGCAACAACGAAATTCGCCAGCTGCTTGTCGACCGCGGTGCAAATCTGCTGTTTGATTTAACCTGCACCGGACTTGCGCGTGATTTTTCCATCACAGAGGATCAGGCCCTGCATTCCTATGCTGCCGCGCTGCTAAACCAGATTCCATGCATGCGCATGTTAAAAGCAGCGAACCGCGAACATTTTCTTGACGGTTTTACCGACCGCCTGGATGGAATTATATATCATACCGTCAAATTCTGTGACTCTTATTCTTATGAGTATGCGGATTTCCGCCAGCGGCTGGATCTGCCGATTCTGCTGGTAGAAACCGATTCCACCCGACAATGTGCCGGACAGGTCCGGACCCGTGTGGAAGCCTTTATGGAAGAATTGAAAGTGAAAAAAGGATTGTCCCTGACCGGGGAAAAACAAATGGTAAAAAGAAAGGGTGATACTGTGTATACATTAGGAATTGACAGCGGCTCTACCTCTACAAACGCCGTAATCTTAGACGAAAACAGACAGATCAAAGCATTTTCGGTTGTCCGCACCGGAGCCAAATCTTCCCAGAGTGCAGATGCCGCTCTGGCAGACGTTTTGAAAAAAGCCGGACTTGACCGGGAAGATATTTCCCTGATTGTATCCACCGGTTATGGTCGTGTCAGCATTCCGTTTGCAGACAAAAATGTAACCGAAATCAGCTGCCACGGAAAAGGCGCACATCTTCTCTTCCCGGACGTTCACACGATCCTCGATATCGGTGGCCAGGACAGCAAAGCTATCCGGCTGAATGACAACGGAGAGGTTGCCGATTTTGTCATGAATGATAAATGTGCTGCCGGAACCGGCCGCTTTCTGGAAATGATGGCGCGCTCTCTCGAAATCAGTATTGATGAACTTGGTCCGGTCTCCCTGCAGTCCAAAGAAGATATTGAAATCAGCAGTATGTGCAGTGTTTTTGCTGAATCGGAAGTTATCTCCCTGATCGCACAGAACAAAGAGATTGCCGATATTGCACACGGAATTCACAAGGCAATTGCCGGGAAAGCAATGTCCCTCCTGAAGCGTGTCGGTCTGAATCCGGGATATATGATGACGGGCGGTGTCGCCAAGAATCCGGGTGTCGTCGCCGTGCTGGAGGAGCAGCTTGGAGAAAAACTGCATATCTATGAGGAACCGGAGATTGTCGGTGCACTGGGTGCGGCATTGTACGGACTTGAGGAGATCCTATAAACCAGAAAATAATTTTACAACAGCAATCGTGATACGATATATTTTCCAACCGTATCGCTATTGTTGTTTTTCTGTTACTTTTACTTTTAAAAATTATTTGACTTCTGTTCGAAAATACGATATTCTGTTTTTACTAAGTTTATAAAATTATATACCATAATACTAATGCGATACGTCGCCAATGTACCGCAATCACCACTCATGGAGAGCATTTCGCTCATAAATTTCCATTAGAATCACAATTTCATAGAACCGGTCATAACAGCTCTGTTTCTTATACTTTCTATATTGTAAAAGCAGATGCTTATGATATATACTAAAGGAAAGGTAGGACACTACATGGGGAACACTGACATTTTGGCAACTTCGTTGCCAGATGCCGACACAGAAAACACGACAGAACACAGCACTATTTTCGACGATGTATTCCGAACCATCGCGCAAAAAATGCCGCAGCTTCTCATCCCGCTGATCAACGAAGTTTTCCACACTTCTTACAGCGAAGAGGAACACTTTGAACAATTGCGAAACGAACATTACGAAAAGTACGGAACCGTGATCACGGACTCCATTATTCGGATCGGCGATCACATATATCATCTGGAATGCCAGTCCACCAAAGACGAGACGATGGTCATCCGGATGTTTGCGTACGACATTTCGATTGCACTTGAACATGCTTTAAATGAAAATGACCTTTGGGAAATTGAATTCCCGCAGTCATGCGTGCTTTACATCCGCAATCACCGTTCACTTCCGGATTATCATGAAGCAATTGTTAAATTTGCAGACGGACAAAAAATGCGTTACCGCGTTCCGATTCTACAGGCGAAAAAATACACGGTGGATCGGATTTTTGAAAAACGGCTGCTGATTCTGCTTCCGTATCATATCTTACGGTATGAGCATTTTTTGAAGCACAACGGAACGAATTCGAAAAAAGTGAAGCATCTTTTGGACGATTTCCGTGAGATCAACCGGAGGTTAGAGGACGCGTCCGAAAAAGAACAAAAGTCGCATCTTTATATGGATATGATTGTTTTAATTGAGAAAATTGCAGATTATATTATTCCAGAGGATAATGAGATCAGGAAAGGATTGGGTGAAATTATGGGTGGTAAAATTTTGAAATTACGGTCCGAGGAATTACTGGAACAGGGCGAAGCCAGAGGGGAAGCCAGAGGGGAAGCCAGAGGCAGAATTGCAGGTTTACTTGAAGGCAGGCGTGAAGAACGTCTTGAGGCTCTTCAAAATATGATTGATCTCGGTTTAACCAGAGAGCAGATTTTAGGAAAATATTCTCCAGAGGAATATGAAGAGGCATTGCGTTCTATGTCTACAAAAGTATAAGTATTTCTTATCCTTTACATTTCCATGAAATTAGCCAACAGCTACAGCAAGCATCCGTGAAGAAACAAAAGTTGCATCTTTATATGGATATGATTGTTTTAATTGAGAAAATCGCGGATTATATTATTCCAAAAGACAATGATATTAGGAAAGGATTGGATGAGATTATGTGTGGTAAAATTTTGAAGTTACGATCCGAAGAATTACTGGAACAGGGCGAAGCCAGAGGCATACTTACCGGACTACGCGAAGGCAGAATTGATGCAATTCAAAATATGATCAAATATAACGTTCCAAAAGAAAAAATTTTACTGGATTACACTTCAGATGAATACGAAGAGGCATTAAATTCTATGCCAGTAAAAGCATAAACACGCACCAAAAGGGATTCCGAAGAATCCCTTTTGATTTGTAATGACATATTTTACTTTTACTGTAACAGAG
>DLQV01000126.1:6903-8702 GCA_002474415.1 Lachnospiraceae bacterium UBA7598 | reverse complement strand
GAAAAGAATATTAGTAGTATTTCCAGTTTAAAGAGGTACTTAAAAATAATGTAACGCAACCGCAAAGTTGCGCAATAGTTGGTGGAGCAACTAAGAAGTAATCCGTATAATAAACATAAAAAACAGAAAGGAGAATTCAAAAATGAAATTTGGTTTGATTTTGAGTTCGATTATGATTATCGTATGGATTTTTCTTGTGGCTGTAGTGGTTTATGTTGTTTATCTGATTATCAAGGCGCTCAGAAAGTACATAAAGTCTGCACCAGTAAGAAAGGAAAAAGCAGAAAACGCAAAAACTCTTGGAGAAGTTTTAAAACAGCATAGGGTGAACTGTAAAATGACGCAGGAGTTTGTAGCAGAAACTTTAGGGGTTAGCCGGCAGGCTGTTTCTAAATGGGAAAGCGGAACTTCCGCTCCAAGTACAACAAATTTAATGGCTTTGGCAAAATTGTTTGGTATTACAGCGGAAGAACTTTTGAAAGAAGCAAGGTAAAATGCTGACTTATCAATTGAAAAATAATTATTTTGTATGGAATATCTGCATAGCCCCATAATGCAGGATCAGGGTTGCTGTCTTAAGCGGCCGGAGCATCTGCCCCTCGGTAAGCTGGATGTCATCCGGAGCAAGGCTCTTATAAATCTGTGGGAGCAGGTTAAGGGAGTAGGTATCTCCCAGAAAAGATAATTCTGCAAGATACAGGCGGCTCTGACGTTCTACCACATGTGCAAACTCTTCATAAGCCTGAGATAAAAGCATCAGGCTGATGCAATCCACAATGTAAGCTTCCTGGATCTGTTCATGGTTCAGATATAATTCCGACAGTTCATCCACTCCGTTTCCAAGCGTCACAAACCCATAGGCATAGTGTGGCAGAGAAACACCGTCTAAATTCTGATCCAGAGAGTAATACGCATAGGATTCGATCAGTGGAAGAAGTGCCGTATAAATTGCCTGAATATGAGGCAGGTCATCCGAAGGAAAATGAAAACGGCTGCAAAATTCGTTCCAGTCACCGGAGGATAATCTGGGAGTAAGCTTACATTTCATGGGATACATCCTCCTTATCGGAAGCTGCCATAACGGCTGCAATTTCCTGAAAGCGGCCCGTGATCTTATCATAGTTTTTTCGGTGATGGGGAAATACACAGTTTATGCAGGATTTGATACCACTTTTTAAATATTCACAGTTTCCACCACAGGATTTTCCAAGTGTATAGAGGGGACAATAACAAAACAGACAGTTAAAGTCTTCCTCAGGAATTCCTTTATGACATGGAAAATATTCACATTTTTTATTTTGAAAAAACTTATAATATTCGCTCAAAACGGTTCACTCCAATCAAAGCATAATTATATCGGAACAACAAGCGGATCGCAAGAAATGCGAATGACATAAAAATTGCATTTCAGGGAGGAAAAACTACAAAAACATCTCAAAAAATGGTATGATAATCTAATACAATACAAAGAGGTGCAAAATATGGCTGGCAAATATGGGGAAAAGAAAGATTATAAGGTGATTGCAGTTGTGACTGGAGAGTTTTCGGCAACTGACCCCGCGCAGTATCTTGAAATTATAGCAGAAACCTGTAAGCAAAATTATTGCCGGGCAGTATTTTTTGCAACCAAAACGGATCTTTACTATGAAAATAAAAATGATGAACTGGAATCGCATATCTTTGATCTGATCTGTGTGGAACGATTTGATGCAGTTGTGATTCTTGTAGAGACATTTAAAGGACGAAACCGGTTTGACGCACTGATTGCGCGTGCCAATGCGGCGGGAACTCCTGTCATT
>DLQV01000126.1:0-6880 GCA_002474415.1 Lachnospiraceae bacterium UBA7598 | reverse complement strand
TCCTGTCATTGCCGTGGACCGGGAACTGCCGGGCTGCGTGAATGTGATGTTTGATTACCGGGAAGCTTTTCGCCAGGTAATGGAGCATATGGTCGCGGATCATGGATATCGCAGGATTAATTTTATGAATGGGCGAAAGGACGATGTTTATTCCGATGAACGGCTGGAAGTCTACCGGGAAGTGCTTGAGGAACATGGGATCGCGTACGATGCGCGTCGTGTATATTATGGACAGTTCTGGGAAAAACCCACCCACCAGGAGATGGAACGGATGCTGCAGGAGTGGGAAGAACTGCCGGAGGCAATTGTGTGTGCAAATGACGCGATGGCAATTGCGGTCAATGACTTCTTAAAAAAGAAAGGCTATTGTGTACCGGAGGATGTGGCAACGACAGGGTTTGACGGATTAAAGCTTGGAGAATACTGTAGTCCGCGGATCACAACCGGGGTGCATGATGTGAGGGAGCTGATCGGGCAAGTCTACGATTGCGTCTGGAATATGGGCAGAGCAAAAGAGCAGAAGAATTTTTATGTGCCTGGCAAAATTTCTATCGGATGTTCCTGTGGCTGTGATGGTTTAAAACCATATCAGGTAGGTACGGAGATGGTCCGGATGAGGGATGAGCTACACAGGGAGAGTGAATTTTTAAATAGCATGAACGAGATGATTCCGGTTTTGACGTATGACACGACGTTTGAAGATGCCATCAATGCTGTGTTTGAGCGGGTAAAACCGGTTTACTATGACAAAATCTGGCTGTGTTCGAACCTTGCGGAAAAAGAGAAAAAGGGCGTTTACCGACAGAAGCAGGACAGGTGGGAACAGCTCGGAAATTCTTCTAAAACCATTTATTCGGATAAATTGTGGTGGATTTACAGTGATCGGAGTGAAAATACAGTACAGATGGCAGAGGAGAATCGTGTCAACCGGGAAGATTTGATCCCACATCTTCCGGAAGTGCTGGATATGTATAGTGCCGTGCTTGTGACGGCCATGCATTTGAGCGAGGAGACCACCGGTTATATGGCAATGGCCTGTGACATGAAAAAATTCTGGGTGAGTGCGTATTCTGCATTTATTACGAGTTTTCGCTATATTATCGAACTGAAAAAGGAACAGGCGAAAGTCTTACATGCGTATATGTCCGATCCGCTGACCGGGTTGTATAACCGGCTTGGATTTTTTGAATGTATGAAACATCTGCTGAAGCAGCATACCGAAGGAAATCTTGCTCTGATTTCCATGGATCTGGATGGATTAAAATATATCAATGACACATTTGGTCATGCGGTGGGGGATGAAGCGATCGGCACGTTTGGCAGGATGATACGGGAAAGTGCGACCGGACGTTTATCAACGCGCATTGGCGGTGATGAATTTTTGGTGACTGTTTTTGATGTACAGGCGCAGCAGATTGCGGAAGGGATTGAGCAAAAGCTGCGGGATCAGCTGGTTTCCTATAATAAGGATGCACACAGACCGTATGTATTAGAGGCGAGTATCGGTATTTATACCGACTGTATCCAGGAACATTCCATTGATTTCTTTATGAAGAAAGCGGACGCGCTGATGTATCGGAACAAACAGCAGCATAAAAACCGCAGGAGAGATTAGAGGGAAATGAAGGAGGCAATAAAATCTATTTTCATGGGGCAGCAGCCGGACATAAGGCAGATGCACTGAAGAAGGATGATAAGGTATGCTTTACCGTCTATGGAAATGAGAGAATAGAGGAAGAAGAAGCCTGGGCACCATATATGCAGAGTACCGTAGTGTTTGGAAGATGCAGGATTTTGGAAAATCCGGATATGACACTTGCACTTGTGAAAAAAATCGCAGAGAAATATTATCCGAGTGAGGAGTTGATTGACGGGGAAATCGCACGTTCAGGTAAAGCCGTACGCATATATGAGATTACGATAGAACATCTAAGCGGGAAAGAGATCCAGGAAAAGTAAAGATATAAATATATAAACGAAAGATGAGGAGAAAAAAATGAATTCCAATATGACAGGGAAAGCAAGTATCGATAAACCATGGTTGAAATATTATCCGGAACCATTCCGAAATGTCGAAGTTCCAAAAATGACGGTTGAATCATTTTTAAAAATGAAAAACCCGGATGAAGATAAATATACATTCGAATATTATGGAAAAAGATATACATATAAATGGCTATGGCAGCAGGTAGATGCCACAGCAAAGGCATTAAAAGCGGCAGGATTTCAGGAGGGTGACAGAATCCCTGTGTTTGTACAGGCAGTGCCTGCCCATTATATTCTTCTTCTGGCCGCAGAGCGCATTGGAGCGGCGATTCTGTGCCGTGATGACACACCGGAAGAGTTATGTTATGCGATTCGAAAAACAACAACGGATATGATATTTACGCATGATTATCTTTCCAGCGAAGACGAAGAACTTATTCGTGCAACGACGCAGACAAAACGTATCGTAAAAATTTCGCCTTATGACTACGCGGATAAGGACAGCATGCCGGATTATGTGAAAGAAAATATATCCGAACAGTACAATGTCGAAACAGAACAGGTGCCGGGAGATATGACATGGCAGGATTTTATCGAGCTTGGCAGATCCTATGAGGGAGATTATACGGTAAAAGAAGATCCGGACAGACCGGTGTTTGGCGCTTATACAAGTGGTTCTACCGGAGTATCCAAGCTTGTTATACATTCTTCTGCAAATATCGTTGCGATAGCGTATCAGATGTCTATTTTTGTAGCGCCTTCATCGGTTCAGGAAAAGTGGTGGCTGCCTATTTTGACACCTGCCCTGATTGCGGCGACGGTGGCGATGACAATCTTTCCGCTTTCAGCAGGATTATATGTCATTCTGGATCCATATTGTCCGATTGATGATATAGATATCCAGTTTATGGAGTATAAACCGAACTACTGGGCATTAATTCCAATGTTCTGTGAGAAGCTTATGAAAAGTACAAGAATTCCGGATGACTATGATATGTCTCACCTTCGGACGATCGGAACCGGGGCGGAACCTATGAATGAACGTAAAAGCAGGGAAGTAGAAGAATTTTTCCATAAGCATAATTGCATGGCACCGTTAAGCGCGGGATACGGACAGAGTGAAGGATGTTCCAATTTTACGCTGCCAAATCCGATGTTTCCTTTGGTGGATGGATGTGTTGGCATGCCAATGCCTGCCACGACTCTGGCAATTTTTGATCCTAAGACTTTAGAGGAAAAGAATTATGGGGAAGTTGGCGAAGTATGTATGGATGGCCCGGCAAAAATGTTATATTATGGTGGTTTTTCAGCTGGCAAGCTGACAGAAAGAACGCTTGTACTTCATCCGGATGGGAACCGATGGTTACATACAGGAGATATGGGTTATATCTCAGAGGATGGAATTGTTTATATTTTAGGCCGGGGAGATGTGCAGCGTTATGGCGGAGGAATACTCTATATGATGCGCATGGAAAGTAAAATCGTTTTGGCTCCAGGTGTACAGGATGGATTTTTCTGTTTTGTTCCAGATTCGGAACATCCGGATTGCTATGTACCGTATCTGTTCGTTATTCTTGAAAATGGGAAAACGGTGGATGATGTAAGAGAAGGAATTTTAGCTACTTTACAGCCGTATGAATATCCGGTG
Organism: Lachnospiraceae bacterium UBA7598; assembly: GCA_002474415.1. Taxonomy (GTDB): domain Bacteria; phylum Bacillota; class Clostridia; order Lachnospirales; family Lachnospiraceae; genus Roseburia. Next base: position 3,246 of record DLQV01000126.1, on the reverse strand, counting down.
GATATTCGGGTATTGACAGAACGTCCGTATTTCCATTTTAAAACAAATAGAAAAGAATTGACCGCTGCGATTCTTCAGGAAACAAAGTAAAGATTTAGGATATTTACGAAAGATGCATAGACATTGGTATAAATAGTATCGTTTTGGTGGGGACGAATTTGTAATTCTCTCTTTTGATAAAAAGGAGAATACATTTAATGACAGGTTGAAAAGACTGGATGTAAGTGATCCGGTCTTTTTTTGTGTGTGAAAAATAGCGGTACTGAAAAAGAATATCAATTACTGCTATTGACTTTTATTTTGCTTAAATATTAAAATAACGGTGTTATCGGATAACAATGTTATTTTAAGGAGATTCATATGAGACCACTGAATGAAAAGCTTGCCACAGATTTGTTAGAAGTCGGAAAAAGCGTGTTTCTGGAGATGGGATTTCGTGACGCATCGCTTCGGGGAATCGCGGCAAAACTCGGAGTTACAACAGGCGCAATCTATCGTTATTATACGGACAAGGAAGCATTGTTTGATGCGATTGTAAGCGGGCCGGCGGAGGAACTGGTGAACCGGTACCGAAACTCCCAGCAGGAGTATGCGGAAAAACCGTTGGAGGAACAGCTGAGAGGATTAACTGGTGTTTCGGCAGAAAATATGTGGATGATGGATTTTATCTATGATCACTTTGATATTTTCAAACTGATCGTATGTAATTCTGTGGGGACGCGATATGAGCATTATATAGATACCCTTGTTGAAATTGAAGCAAATTCTGCAATGCAGTTAACGGAAAAAATGCAGAAGGCGGGACACGAATTGCCATTGCTGAACGATGAACTGGCGCACATGATTTCGAGTGGATTGTTTAATTGTATTTTTGAAACAGTCCGGCATGATATGCCAAAAGATAAGGCACTGGCATATACCGGGAGCTATCAGCTTTTTTATACTGCCGGATGGATGAAAATATTAGGATTGAAAGAAGGAGATTGACCCAATGGAAGAGAAAAAGGAACCTTCCCCATTTGCGATATTGTGGAAATGGGCAGAAAAGTATCATGGTGGATTTTACGGTGCAGTGATCACGGCGGTCATTGGTGTGGCAGGAACGATGTTTTCCTATATCAGTGTGGCGCAGATCATACGCATACTTATTGGAAAAGGAGACATAAGTGCCTGCATTCCGTGGATTGTGGGTGTTGCAGCAGGATATTTTATAAAAGCGGTGTTTTCGACAATATCGACAACGGTGTCGCATACCGCAACATACCATACCCTGCGGGATTTGCGGGAGAGGATGCTCAAAAAATTGTCGCGTATGCCGATGGGGACTATTTTAGATACTCCGTCCGGGCAATATAAAACAACGATTGTTGACCGTGTGGAGGGAATGGAACCGACGCTGGCGCATCTGATTCCGGAAATGACGGCGAATCTGGTTGTCCCGGTTGCTATTGCAGTTTACATTTTTATTATTGACTGGAGAATGGGACTGGCATCTCTTGTTACAACCGTTGTGGGAATGATTGCGGCTTCCGGAAGCGGCAAGACGTATGCCGAGCGCTGGGATGGAGCTGTGAAAGTCGGAAAAAAGATGGCAGATTCCATCGTGGAATATATCGGAGGAATTCAGGTGGTCAAAGCGTTCAGCCAGTCCGCAGGTTCTTACCATAAATATGCCGGAGCAGTCAATGAAAACGCAGCGTATTTTACAGATTGGATGAAAGACAGTTCGAAATATATGACTGTTATGCAGACGTTTATTCCGTCAATCCTTCTCACCATTCTTCCGGTGGGTGGACTTCTTTGCAGAAACGGAAGTCTGTCACCGGCAGCGTTTTTTACGGTGATTGTTCTTTCACTCGGATTTACCGGTCCGTTTCTTGCAGCATTGTCCTTTGTGGATGAACTGGCGGTTGTCGGTACAAACGTAAAAGAAATCCGTGGAATTCTGGATGCACCGGAACTAGTAAAGTAAAAAATAAATAACTAGTTGTATTATGCGTTCTATGCTATACTGGTATTATCAAGAAGAAAGAGGTACCAGTATGGCATACGCAAAAGCAATTGAATTAAACTCTGATGATGTTGAATATCTTCAGTCCATTGTTCGTACAAGAACTATTCAGGCTCAGGTAGTTGACCGGGCTAAGATGCTTCTTTACAAAGCCCAGGGAGAATCTAATAGAAACATTGCAATCCGTCTGGATGTCAACATAAATACAGTTAATCTTTGCCTTTCCAAATTCAAAGAAGGCGGCGTGCAGCGTGCTCTTTTTGATGATCACCGAAAAGGCAGACCTGTAGAAATTACAGACGACGCTGTTGCCTGGATTATTGATGTTGCCTGTCAGCGTCCGGCAGATCTTGGTTATTCACAGGAACTCTGGACGCTGAAAAATCTGCATCAGTACATTCAGAATCATGCTGAAGAAGCGGGTTTTTCACGATTAAAAACGATTACAAAACCTATGATCCAGAAGATTCTGAAGCGTTCCGACATCAAGCCTTTTAAAATCAAGTATTACTGTGAAAGACGTGATCCTGACTTCGAGTCAAAGATGCACGATGTGCTGGTGGTATATAAACAGGTGTCTATGCAATTTGATGAGGACGGCAACATTATCATTCCAGCCGACCAGCCAATGGTACATACCATTTCCTGCGATGAAAAGCCAGGTATTCAGGCTATAGCAACAACAAGTGAAGACCTTCGTCCAAAGGACGGAAACGGTTGCGTATACAGGGATTATGAATATAAACGTCTTGGTACCTTATCTCTCCTTGCAGGGATTGATCTTTTAACCGGTCTTGCAGTTCCGGTGGTAAGTAACACACACAAGAGTTCTGATTTCATTAAACTGCTTGAGAAATTTGATGACATGTATCCAGCTGGAGATGTCATCAGAATCATATGTGATAATCATTCAGCCCATAAGTCCAAAGAGGTTCAGAACTACCTTGCAACAAAACCAGAAGGACGCTACATATTTGTATTTACACCAACCCATGGTTCCTGGTTAAATTTGATTGAAAGCTTTTTCAGCAAGATGACAAAGCAGATGCTGAAGGGAATTCGGGTTAACACAAAGCAGGAACTTGAGGACAGAATTTATAAATATTTTGATGAAGTAAATGCTGATCCAGTAGTCTATCATTGGACGTATAAGCTCGATGAAATTTCATCAGAAGACGTTTTGTAAAATGTAACCAGTTATTTATTATTTGATCTACTATTCTTTTTCAATCGTC
>DLQV01000270.1 GCA_002474415.1 Lachnospiraceae bacterium UBA7598 | reverse complement strand
ATAACTAATCCGTTGATGCCTTCCGCAAGCAGTGCTTCCATGGTATTAAACTGTTCGGTCTCATCAAATGGAACCTGACGGATAAGAACGGTGAAATTATAGGCAGATAATTCTTTTGCCTTGGCATTTACGCCTTCGAGTACTTCGCTGAAAAAAGGATTGGAATCGGGAAATAAAATAACACCGATTTTTAAATTCTTTTTCTGGGCAGCAAGCATCAGTCCTGCTTTGTTTGGTTTATAATTTAACTTTTCTGCAATTTCACGTACACGGGCTGCAGTATTGGCATTGACGGAACCGCGGTTGTTCAGTACACGGTCAACGGTACCGCGCGAAACGCCTGCCAGTTCAGCAATTTGTTTGATTGTGGCCATGTCGTTCCCCCTTGTTGATTATTCCTGATAACTCTTACAAGGGTAGCATTGAAAAGGAAAAAAGTCAATTGAAATACGCAAAAGGTGTTCGAGCACGGTGCGACCAGGGAACGCTACTGTACGCTTTTCACAAAATAAGCGCAACCGGTTTGGAAAAAATCACGAAAAAGAGAAAAATTATGGAAAACAGTTGAAAATCTTTGCGTGACGTTGTAGGATAAGAGTAGAAAACGTGCACGAGCACGAGAAAATCATTTTTTAGAATAGAGGGTTATCATGAATTACATAGGAATTGATTTGGGAACCTCTGCGGTTAAGCTTCTATTGATGGAAGGCAGTGGAAAAATTTTAAAAATTGTCAGCCGTGAATATCCAATCTGTTTTCCAAAGCCGGGATGGTCGGAGCAGAACCCGTATGACTGGTTTACACAGTCGATGGATGGACTGAAGGAATTATTAGACGGCACAGACAAGAGCCAGGTAGCCGGCATCAGCTTTGGCGGTCAGATGCACGGACTTGTGGCACTGGATGAAAATAACGAAGTGATTCGTCCGGCAATTCTCTGGAATGATGGAAGAACGACAAAAGAATGTGATTACTTAAATCAGGTAATTGGAAAGGAACGTCTTTCTTCTTATACGGCAAATATTTCATTTACCGGATTTACAGCACCAAAAGTACTCTGGATGAAAAAAAATGAGCCGGAAAACTTTGCAAGAATTCATAAAATTATGCTGCCAAAGGATTACCTGGCATTTCGTCTGAGTGGTAATTACAGCACGGATGTTTCTGATGCCTCCGGTACGTTGTTCTTTGATGTAAAGAATCGCTGCTGGTCAAAAGAAATGTGTGAGATCTGCGGCATCAAAACAAGCTGGCTTCCGAAAGTATATGAAAGTTATGAGGAAGTGGGAACACTGCTTCCGGAACTGGCAAAGGAACTTGGCATTTCCGAACAGGTAAAAATTGTAGCCGGGGCCGGAGACAATGCGGCGGCAGCAGTGGGAACCGGAACCGTTGGAGATGGCGCTTGCAACATTTCCCTGGGAACCAGTGGAACCGTATTTATCTCTTCCGATAAATTTGGTGTAGATGAGCACAATGCGCTGCATTCGTTTGACCATGCAGATGGAAGTTACCACCTGATGGGCTGCATGCTTTCTGCAGCATCCTGCAATAAATGGTGGATGGATGACATTATCGGTACGAAGGATTATGCTGCAGAACAGAAAAGTATTACAAAGCTTGGAGAAAATCATGTATTTTTCCTGCCGTATCTGATGGGAGAGCGTTCTCCGCACAATGATCCGAATGCCAGAGGTACTTTTATCGGCCTGACCATGGACACTACCAGGGCAGATATGACACAGGCAGTTCTTGAAGGCGTGGCGTTTGCCTTAAGAGATTCTTTTGAGGTGGCACGTTCCCTCGGCATTAATATTGCCCGTACCCGTATTTGCGGTGGTGGTGCAAAGAGCCCGCTGTGGAAAAAGATTGTGGCTAATGTACTCAATATTCCGGTAGATATTCCGGAAAATGAACAGGGACCATCTATGGGTGGCGCAATGCTTGCAGCAGTAGCTTGCGGAGAATACCCGACAGTAAGGGATGCAGCAGCGGCAATCGTAAAACTGACAGACACCGTAGAACCGGAACCGGAACTTGCAGCAAAATATGAGGAGCGTTATCAGAAGTTCCGTAAGATTTATCCGGCATGCAGAGATCTGTTTCAGGAACTTGCAAAATAAAAGAGTATCTAACAAATAATTTTAAATGATTACATACAACAAGGAGGCAAAATCATGATTAATATTCCAGAAGTGAAAGTAGGTATTGTTGCAGTCAGCCGTGACTGTTTCCCGGAGTCTCTTTCTGTCAACAGAAGAAAGGCTCTTGTTAAGGCATACACAGATAAGTATGATGAAAAGGATATTTATGAGTGTCCAGTCTGTATCGTAGAGAGTGAAATTCATATGGAGCAGGCACTGGCAGATATCAAGGCAGCAGGATGTAATGCATTGTGCGTATATCTTGGAAACTTCGGACCGGAAATTTCCGAGACCATGCTTGCAAAATATTTTGATGGACCAAAGATGTTTGTTGCAGCAGCAGAAGAGTCCCAGAATGATCTGGTTCAGGGACGTGGCGATGCATATTGCGGTATGTTAAACGCAAGTTACAATTTAAAGCTTCGCAATGTGGGTGCATATATTCCTGAGTATCCGGTCGGCGATGCAGAGGATTGTGCAGACATGATCCATGACTTTTTACCAGTTGCCAGAGCGGTTGCAGGACTGTCTGACTTAAAGATTATTTCTTTTGGACCAAGACCAACCAATTTCCTTGCCTGCAATGCACCAATCAAGCAGCTTTACAATCTTGGCGTAGAGATTGAAGAAAATTCTGAGCTGGATCTTTTTGAGGCATTTAATAACCATGCAGGAGATGCTCGTATTCCGGAAGTTGTAGCAGATATGGAAAAAGAACTTGGCAAGGGAAATAAGAAACCGGAGATTCTTTCCAAGCTTGCACAGTATGAACTGACACTTCTTGACTGGATCGAAGCACACAAGGGATCCAGAAAGTATGTCGCAGTTGCAGGAAAGTGCTGGCCAGCTTTCCAGACACAGTTTGGCTTTGTACCATGTTATGTCAACAGCCGTCTGACAGGAAGAGGAATTCCGGTATCCTGCGAGGTTGATATTTATGGAGCACTGAGTGAATTTATCGGAACCTGTGTCAGCCAGGATGCAGTTACACTGCTTGATATCAATAACTCTGTTCCAAAGGATATGTACAAAGAGTCTATTGAAGGAAAATATGATTACACACATAAGGATACTTTCATGGGATTCCATTGTGGCAATACCTGTTCCAAGAAACTTGCATTCTGCGAGATGAAAAACCAGATGATCATGGCAAGAAGTCTTCCAGTTGAGGTGACAAACGGAACACTTGAGGGCGATATTGCACCTGGTGATATTACATTCTACCGCCTGCAGTCTACCGCAGACAGCAAGCTTCGCGCGTATGTGGCACAGGGAGAAATCCTTCCGGTGGCAACACATTCTTTCGGAAGCATCGGAGTATTTGCTATTCATGAGATGGGGCGTTTCTACCGTCACGTGCTGATCGAAAAGAACTATCCGCATCACGGAGCAGTTGCATTTGGTCACTACGGAAAGGCATTGTTTGAGGTGTTTAAGTATATTGGAGTGCCGATGGAAGATATCAATTATAACCAGCCGGCATCACTGCCATACCCGACCGAAAATCCATTCGCGTAAAGCAGCCTCGGAATTTTTTACAAAATACAGGAAAATATGTTATCATAGAACCGGCATCACGGATGCCGGTTCTATTTATTAATGAAAGTCTGAGGTGACTGTACAATGAAACAGGAAAATTATATACGTGGAATGATTATGATCATTTTATCGGCATTCTTTTTTGCATGTATGAATGTGAGTGTGCGGCTGGCAGGAGATCTGCCATCGGTACAGAAAAGTTTTTTCCGGAATCTGGTAGCTGCGGTTTTTGCAGCAATCATTCTAATCAAAAATCATGTAGCACCCAAGGTAGAAAAATCACAGTGGAGTGCGCTTTTTCTGCGATGCGCATTTGGAACACTTGGAATTCTCTGTAATTTCTATGCGATTGATCACCTGCTGGTGGCAGATGCTTCTATTTTAAATAAGTTATCTCCTTTTTTTGCAATTATTTTTTCCTTCCTATTATTAAAAGAAAAGATAAAACCAACCCAGGCAATGTGCGTTATGCTGGCATTTGTCGGTTGTCTGTTTGTGGTAAAACCGGGATTTGAAAATGCACATCTGATTCCGGCCCTCATTGGTGTATGTGGAGGACTGGGAGCTGGAATTGCCTATACAATGGTGCGGAAAATGGGAACACACGGGGTAAAGGGCCCGGTCATTGTGTTTTATTTTTCCTGTTTTTCCTGTCTGGTGGTGATTCCGTGGATAGTGTTTCATTATCAGCCAATGACTTTACGACAGCTGCTGACATTGCTTTTGGCAGGTCTTTTTGCAGCAGGGGGACAGTTTACGATCACGGCTGCATATACCTGTGCGCCGGCCGGAAAAATCTCTATTTTTGATTATTCCCAGATTATTTTTGCAACATTACTGGGATTCCTTTTGTTTGCGGAGATTCCGGATCGATACAGTCTGGTTGGATATGGACTGATCATACTGGCTTCGCTTGGAAATTTTCTGTATAACTGGAAACATCAGGATTAAAGGAGTGAGTATATGCCGATTATTTCATTTCGATGTCATACAACGATTCATCTGGCGCCGCTGGTGAACCGGGAAAAACCATGCATGGATGTGGACCGGGGACAACAGCTCATGTCACGAATCAATCAGGGGATCCGCAGAGAAATAAAGCCGAAAAATGCACTGCTTTCATGGTACTACTGGAAAGAAAAACATGTAGTTCGGCATGCAAAAGAACACAGTCTGCTTAAAATGGCAAGGGGGATGCTCTCCCCTGTGGATAACGACAATTACCGGATAGAAGAAATTGAAGAGTTGAATGATGCCTGGGCAATTTACGATAAGAAACTGAACTCTTTTTTTGCGTTTGATCCGGCAATTACGACGTTACAGAAAGATGAGACAGGCAACCGGGTGCTTGTGGTATGTGAAGATGAAAACCACGGATTAATTGATGTGATTGAGGCTGGAGCTGTGTTGCTGGAGAGTCTGCGTAAGTTTACCGGGGTGGAAGAACTTTATTTCCGCCAGGTCAATCCGGATTATTACATATGGACAGGGACAGTAACCGGCATAGACGGATTAAAACTGCGTGACAATGGATGCGCAGGTACATGGCTGCTTTTACAGAGCGAAAGCCAGGTGAAAAAACTGCGGATGCTTGCGACTATTTACAGCATGGATTATCCACAACTGGTCGATTCGGATGAACTGGCACGGCGGCTGGCGAAAGAAGAAGCTGCCGGACAGTGCATCCGCAGTAAACACGGAATTGTGCTTTTTACGGAAGATGGACTTGTTTATATGGACGGTACGAATCCGGATAATGACTGGGAATTGGAATATCCGATTTACGAGAATGACCGTTATTATGCGATACTTGGTTTTGCCTATCGGAAACAGGTATCCGGGGAACTGGAAAATTACTGCACGTGGAAAGCCTGGATGGACAAGGATTTTACTTGACATCTGAAAGAATCATTACTATACTTAAAACCAAAGATAAAAAACGAAGACGAAGACAGTAACTGTGATAGGAAAGTCAAAGAGAGTTGGAACAGGTGGGAACCAATACGAGTAATATGACAGCGAAAATCACTTCCGAGTTGCGGACCGAAATCCGAGGAGAGTAGAGTTCGACGTATTTCCTGCGTTATGGGAACGACGTATGCAAATCCTTTTGGAATACAGGATTTAAGTACATGGTAATCAGGTGGTATAACGTGACCCCGCGTCCTAATTACTGGACGTGGGGATTTTTTATTTTAGAATCATAAATGCAGGAGGAAATTATGTACAACAAAGTAGACACGAATATGAACTTTGTCGATCGCGAAAAAGAAATAGAAAAATTCTGGCGCGAAAATGATATCTTCAAAAAATCCATGGAGAACCGTAAGGAAGGCGAGACTTACACATTTTATGACGGACCGCCTACGGCAAACGGAAAACCACATATCGGACATGTAGAGACACGTACGATCAAGGATATGATCCCGAGATTCCAGACAATGAAAGGAAAGTACGTTCCACGCAAAGCCGGATGGGATACACACGGCCTTCCGGTAGAAATTGAAGTGGAGAAGCTTCTTGGACTGGATGGAAAAGATCAGATTGAAGCATACGGTCTTGAGCCATTTATCAAGAAATGTAAAGAATCCGTCTGGAAATACAAAGGTATGTGGGAAGATTTCTCAAATACCGTAGGTTTCTGGGCAGATATGGACAATCCATACGTTACCTATGATAACAATTTTATTGAGTCTGAGTGGTGGGCTTTAAAAGAGATCTGGAAAAAGGGACTTCTTTACAAGGGATTTAAGATTGTGCCTTACTGTCCGCGATGTGGTACTCCGCTTTCTGCACAGGAAGTTGCACAGGGTTATAAACTGGTAAAAGAAAAATCCGCAGTCGTTCGTTTTAAGGTTGTTGGGGAAGATGCCTATTTCCTGGCATGGACCACAACTCCATGGACACTTCCAAGTAACGTGGCTCTTTGTGTAAACCCGGAGGATACCTATATTAAGGTAAAAGCTGTGGACGGATACACCTATTATCTGGCAGAGGCTCTGGCAGATAAAGTCCTTTCCCCACTTCTTTCCAAAGAAGACAAAGAAGCTGGCAAAAAGGCATACGAAGTATTGGAGACTTACAAAGGAAAAGACCTTGAGTATAAGGAGTATGAGCCGCTTTATGCGTGTGCAAAAGAACTGGCAGATAAACAGGGAAAGAAAGGTTTCTTTGTCACCTGTGATACTTATGTCACCATGTCCGATGGTACCGGAATCGTCCATATTGCACCTGCATTTGGTGAGGATGATGCCAACGTAGGAAAACACTATGATCTTCCATTTGTACAGTTCGTAAACGAAAAAGGAGAGCTGACCAAAGAGACTCCGTTTGCCGGTATGTGGGTAAAAGATGCCGATCCGGAAGTATTAAAGGATTTAAGTGCAAGAAAGCAGCTTTTTGATGCACCAAAGTTTGAACATGAGTATCCACACTGCTGG
>DLQV01000025.1 GCA_002474415.1 Lachnospiraceae bacterium UBA7598 | reverse complement strand
AGGAACTTAAAGATTTAGGTTTGGATGTTTCTTTTGAAGAAACAAAAGAGCAAACGGATACAAATTTGACAGCATATATGTGGGTTGCAATTTACGGAGAGAATGATGCAAAATATGAGATATATAATAATGTGACCTTTAGATGCACAGAATCTGAAATTCAGGTATCTGCACCTGAAATCAAATATATTTTGAAACATTCTCTGGTGGTAGAAGTTGAACCATCTTATGAGTATGCCTGTGTTACTAGTAGTACAGCAATCTCTGCAGTACCTGAGAACGCGTGGGTAAAAGGAAATAATTCGGATGATTTTGGATGTTATGAAATGTCCGGTCTTAACGAAAATACAGAGTATGTTGTATATAAGAGAATTATTGGTGTAGATGAGTATTACGGAAGTACAACAGATACAACAGGTGGAAAAGAAACGATTTGTCTGGCAAAGACGGATGGAACAAAAGATTTTGAAAAGGGAACGGTGACCACGGGTTCTTCTATTTCTATAGCATTTGATGGGTTGAAGCTTGTATGCTATGGGAAACCGGAGAATAGTGACAATCCAGGAGATTATGAATTTATATGTGAGAATGATGATTCAATGAAAAAGACGCTCGAAGAGCATAGTTCAATGAATACACGTGATGAGAATGGTAATATAGTTTTACAATTTATGGTTCCTGAAAATTTGAAATCAGGAACATATACAATAAAAATCAACTATTACTATGAATGCTGCATGCTTGAGAATGGTAAGCATGGGGATATTATTGCAAAGAGTGATCCAATTCCATATACCGTTACATTTACTGTACAATAATTGAATCAATATTCAGTGAAAACTGTCCATCCATAACGGGTGGGCAGTTTTTTACTTGCAGAAAAAATTTAATATTTTTTGAAGGGGATCTCAAAAGTATAGGGGGTTCCCTGAAATTTTTTAGGAGCAATGAAATAGAGAGAAAAATGGATTTATAAAAATTTAATTTGCTATCAGAATCAATATCTTTTACAATAAAATCACATACGTTCTTTTGGGAAGATTTTTTTGAATGGGGATTTTTATGCAAGAGGAGGTTTTATTTGAATACAGAGATAAAGAATGCTCTGCAGGCAGCTGATAGCGAGGCACAGTATGATGAAAGCGCAAAGCGTCTGTTAGCACAAAAGTATGTATTGGCTCACATTTTAGTTAGAACAGTGGAAGAATTTCAAGGGATGGAAATCAAAAAAGTAGTTTCCCTGATAGAAGGAGATCCATATATCAGCAAAATACCGGTTGCGCCCGGACTGACCAATAAGGACAGGAATGTGAAGGGGAAAAGGATTGTAGGACTAAATACAGAAGCCGGAGAAAGAAATGAAGGACTGGTTCGATTTGATATTATTTTTTATGTGCGAATGAGAAAGGGATTGGCGCAGATGATTATCAATGTGGAAGCTCAAAAAGATGAGCCCGGTTCGTATCAGATTTTAAACCGGGCAATTTTTTATGTAAGCAGACTGATTTCGTCACAGAAGGAACGGGATTTTGTAAAATCAAATTATAATGATATAAAGACAGTATATAGTATATGGGTTTGTATGAACATGCCGGAAAACAGTATGTGTCATATTCATTTAACAAAAGAAGATTTACTCGGAAAACATAATTGGAAAGGAAATTTGAATCTGTTAAATATTGTTATGATCGGCTTGACGAATGCACTTCCGCAGCGTCATAATAAATATGGGCTGCATAGATTGTTATGTGCCATGTTTTCCAATGAATTATCACAACAGCAAAAAATGAAAATTATGGAACAGGAATATCATATCCCAATGGAAGAAAGTTTTAAGGAGGAAGTGAGTATTATGTGTAATTTGAGTCAGGGCATTAAAGAAGCCGGAATTGCCGAGGGCAAGCAAAGAGAAATTGAAAAAGTAATTTTAAATATGCATAAGAAAGGCTACTCATTAGAACAGATTATGGATGCAACAGAATTGGAAGTGGCTGAATTAGAAACCATAATCGAAAAATTAAAATAAAGCATCGCAAAGACATTGGTAAAAGTGTTTACGGTAGTTGAAAGAATTATAAGCAAATACCTTATAAAAAAACGCATAAAACAGAATAAAGAATAAAAATGCAGGTATAATTGCATAAAATATCAAAAAAGGCGCAGTGATTTACGACACTGCACCTTTTTCGTTTTGTGCAAAATATCTTTTACACAACGGAAATGTATGTGAAAAGTATATAAAATGCATAAGAAAAACTTGGGATTCCCGTCAATTGAATAAACGGTTGCGCAAGTGGTATAGTGGACATATCAACAAAACAAACGGTTGCGCAACACGATAGGTCTGGTGATAAGGGAGAGGATATCAGAACTATCGTGTTTGTGTCCAAAGAGGGAGGATTATGTATGAAGGAGAAAAAACATTGGAACAGGAGAGTGCTCAGTTTTCTTCTGACACTTGCTATGGTGATTACACAGCTTGGGGTGTGGAATGCCGGAAAGGAGAGCGTACAGGCGGCAGATAGTTCTGTTATTTATTCAGATGATATGGAAAATGATGCTGATGTAGACTGGGATGTTGTGTGGAAAATATCAGAAGGTGTTACTGTGGAAAGAAGTGCAGATCAGTGGGCTTCGAACAATAAAACCAAGTGGTGGGTGTTTAAATCACCTGTAGAAAACCAGGTGACAATTACCAGAAAAGTACCGGTTACTTCTGGGATCTATACAGTGTCTATGGAAACAACAGGGGGGAATATTTCTGGAAATATACAGATTGGAGAGGAAAATAATACACAGTCGAAAGAAATTGTTTATGGTGGATGGGATGATTTTAAAACAACAACTGATACGATAAACATAGAAAATGATTCCGAATTAACGATACAAATCGAAGTTGATATGCAGGCAGAAGGTTGGTTTGATTTAGATAATTTTGAAGTGGTTAAGACTTCAGAGGAGAATAGTGAAGATGATAGCAGTGATAATTCCACTGAATACAATCTGCAGATCACAGCAGATAACACTACAGTAGAAGCAGGTGATACAGTTAGTCTGACAGCTGTACTGAAAAAGGGACAGACCAAAATCACCGATTTAGAAGCAGCAGGGCTGCATCTGTACTGGTGGAATAATACAACAAACAGTTCCAGTGAGTTTATAGATTATGATGAAAACAGTGGCTATTCCCTGACTTTGCAGACAACTTTAGGAACGCTTGGAACCAATGAAATTCAGGCAAAACTTCAGGACGCAGAGTGGAAGAATATTGTGATAAAGAAAATAGAAATTACAGTGAACGAGGCATTCAACAGTGTAAAAGATGCTCCGATTGATGTCACAAAAGTAAACAATTTGTCTTCTGATTTTATCATGGGAATGGATATCTCCTCCATGATCTCTGAATTACAGAGTGGCGTGGTATACCGTGACTATGACGGAAACGAACTGACAACGCTTGATGATATCTGCAGGTTTATCAAAGAGCAGGGCATCAATCATATTCGTGTCCGTGTATGGAATGATCCGTATGATGCCAATGGAAACGGCTATGGTGGAGGAAACAATGATGTGGCAAAAGCAAAGGAGTTTGCAGATGCATGCCGCAATGCCGGACTGAAAATGTTAGTTGATTTCCACTGTTCTGATCTGTGGACAGATCCAAGCAAACAGAAGGAACCGAAAGCATGGAAAGGGTACACCCTTGAACAGAAAAAAGAGGCATTAAATGCTTATATCACAGAATCCTTAAATACCATTGATCCGTCAAAAGATGTTGTGGATATGGTGCAGGTTGGAAATGAGACAACGGGCGGATTTGTCGGTGAGACAAATGTCAGCAATATGTGTGTATTGTTTTCGGCGGGCGCAGCCGGTGTAAGAACGTACAATCCGGATGTAAAAGTCGTAATCCATGTGGAAAGCCCACATAAGAAAACGATGGAAACATGGGCAGGAAATCTGCAGGACAACAATGTTGATTATGATATTCTCGCCACCAGTTATTATCCATACTGGCATGGAACATTAGAAAACTTAAAACAGCAGTTTGAGAAGGTAAAGAATACATATCATAAAGATGTGATGGTTGCGGAAACCAGTTATGCTTATACGTTAGAAGACAGTGACGGACATGCCAATACAGTGCGTGTTGGAAATAATGATAACGGAGCTGACACGACGGAACCGTTTACCGAACAGGGCCAGGCAACCGCAATCCGCAATCTGATCAATACGGTAAACGAAGCTGGCGGACTGGGGGTATATTATTGGGAGCCGGCATGGCTGACCGTTGGAAATACCCAAGGACTTACCGGAGATGCATATGATGCACAGGTAAAGGAAAATCAGGAAAAGTGGGAAAAATACGGAAGCGGATGGGCTTCAAGCTATGCCAACGAATATGATTCGAAAGATGCAGGCAAATGGTACGGCGGTTCGGCCGTTGACAATGAAGCCATGTTTTATCCGGATGGCACGGCAACCCCTGCACTTCATGTATGGAATTATGTAAAAACAGGTGCTGTCTCGAATCTGGTAAGTGTAGAAGGATTTGATTCTGCACTGACACAGACGATTACTGCAGGCAGTGATTTTACACTTCCGGATTCCGTGGAAGTTACGTATTCCGATAGCAAAACACCGGTAGCAGAGGCGGTTACCTGGGATGAGGCAGCTGTAAAAAAGGCAGATATGTCAAAGCCCGGAACTTATCAGATTCCCGGTACGGTTTCTTTGAGCAAAGAAATTACAAGAGGTGCTTATAAAGGAAAAACCAGTGTAGATGTTACACTTACTTTACAGGTAAAATATGCAAATCTGATTACAAATAAAGAAGCGGTTGAATTTGACAGTGGAGAATACTTTACCGTAGACGGAACCACATTCAAGGGAATTCCTTCCGCAGAGAATGCAAAGAGCGGAAAAAACAGTATGGGCTGGTACGGAGCATCCGCAGCAAATGGTTCTGTTACATATAAGGAAGCAATTACGCTGGAAAAAGGAACCTATACATTTGAAGCATATGCCCAGGGGGCACAGTCAGATGTAACCATGCAGATATTAAATGCAGAAGATGACAGTGTACTATTTACCGGCGAAGCCACGGCAATGACCGCATGGGGAGACTGGCATACACCGAAGGTAACTTTTACACTGGATAAGACAAAGAGCGTAAAACTTCGTGTATGCGTAGAACATGAGGATGGCGGATGGGGAGCAGTGGATGTGTTGTATCTGCATAAGGATGCATCATCTTCGGAAGGAAAGGATGATACAAATACTTCCGGCAGCTCATCCTCCGGCAGCTCATCCACCAGCAGTTCAGCAACCGTCACTCCGTCCGATGATACAAAGAAAGATGACAAGCCGGAGCAGACAACCGAATCAAAGAACGTAACGGCAACGACTGCTTCCGGGGAGAAAGCAGAAGTAACGGTTACCGTGACAAAAGATAGCGCCGGAAAAGTAACAGAAGCAAGTGCAGAAGTGACAGGTACCAAGGCAGAGATTTCTGCAGATATGGTGAGCAGGATCGTGGAAGCTGCTGGAACAGACCGTGTGGCAATTACTGCAAATGTTACCGATAAAGAAGGAAATA
>DLQV01000001.1 GCA_002474415.1 Lachnospiraceae bacterium UBA7598 | reverse complement strand
CGCGGTCGGTATCAAATCCGTCTATCGGGGCGTTAACTGCATACAGTGCATAGTGATTGCGGCGCTCACGGTATTCGGTCTTATGATAAATTGCAGATCCATGGACTTCTACTTCACCGGTAGAAAAATTACGCTGGAAGTTGGTCATGTCGTCCATTGCATTCCATAAACAGAATTCTACATAAGAAAAGACAGAAAAATTTTTCGTCTCTTTGCTGTTATTGGTGAGAGTTAGCTGATTAATTTCACAGTTCTTTCCAACCGGAACAAATGCGGTCAGTTCTGCCTGCAGATCATTTTTACTGCTTCGGAAAGTGGAGTAACCCATACCGTGATGACACTCATAAGTGTCCAGATCGGTCTTGGTTGGCATCCATCCAGGATTCCAGATGGTATCGCCCTCCTTAATATAGTAGTAATGTCCATTGCTGTCCAAAGGAACATTGTTGTAACGGTATCTCGTCAGACGAAGCAGCTTCGCATCTTTATAGAAACTGTAGCCACCACAGGTATTCGAGATCAGGGAAAAGAAGTTCTCAGATCCCAGATAGTTGATCCATGGAAGCGGTGTCTTAGGAGAGGTAATAACGTATTCCTTGTGCGCATCATCGAAATATCCAAATTTCATGTGTGTATCCTCCATATAATTATTTACTTGTTACGCAATAGATGAAATGGGAAAGGAGCATTTGGTGGAGTGAACCATCGTGCTCGTGCTAAATGCCCGTTTACCCATGAGAGCGAAAACGTTTAAGCGCTCTCATTTATAAATAGAGTATAGTCTCTGAAAAATAAAAAATCAACAGAAAAGGCTTAAAATAGGCAAATCTAGCAACTTGAACAAAAACGAAAACGAAAAATATAAGAAAGCAACAAATGCGTGCGCAACATTAAAAAACCAAAAAGTTGCGTAAACGTGTAAGAAAAAATAACGTGCACATGCACGGATACAAAATCTACATACAATTTGCACAAAACAATCAAGAATGAAGTGTTTAAATTGACGAAATGACAAAAAACTATTGCATTTACCGACGTATGGGGGTATATTAAAGCTACGAAAACGATTAAGAAAGTTTTCCGAAACATTGGAGGAATGATATGGTATCTTTAAAAACAATTGCGGAACAATGTGGTGTTTCTACTGCGACGGTAAGCAAAGCACTGAATGATCATAAAGATATCAGCGAAGAGACAAAAAACCGGGTAAAGCAAACGGCACATGCACTTGGATATTTTCCAAATGCAGCAGCCAGAGCACTTAAGACCAACCGTTCATATAATATCGGGGTACTCTTCGAGGAGGAAGCCGGAAGGGGCTTGACTCATGAATATTTCTCCGGTGTGCTGAATGGACTTAAGATTCAGGCCGAAAAGTTAGGATATGATATTACATTTATCAATACCTGCTTTGAAAACCGGAAGATGTCGTATTATGAACATTGCCGGTACCGGAATTTTGAGGGAGTTGTCATTGTATGTGCCAATTTTGATGACCCGGATGTGATCGAGCTGATGAACAGTGAGCTTCCGGTAGTCACAATTGATTATGTACATCATAACTGCACTGCAGTTACTTCCAATAACATACAGGGGATGGAAGATTTAGTAAAGTACATATATAGTCAGGGACACAGAAAAATTGCATATATTCATGGACAGGAAGGAAATTGTGTCACCAGAGACCGGTTAGCAAGTTTTTATCGGACAATTGATGAGCTGGGACTTGAAATTCCGGATGCATATGTCCGGACAGCCGATTATCTGGAAACCAAAGGAGCCGCAAAACAGACAAGGGAACTGTTGAACTTAGAGGATCCACCGACCTGTATTATTTATCCGGATGATACTTCTTTAATAGGAGGAAGAAATGTCATTATTGAAATGGGGCTTCGTATTCCGAGAGACATTTCGGTAGCCGGATATGACGGTACGATGATTTCGCAGCTTTTATATCCAAAACTCACAACGATTCGTCAGAATACAGAAATTATTGGAAGTGAAGCAGCGACAAGGCTCATCGGAACCATTGAAAAACCGAGAACAACTCTCGTCGAGAGAGTCGTTATAGAAGGAAGTTTAGTTCCGGGACAATCCGTAGGTGCAATTCAGCCGAAGGAATAGAACCGGCAGGTTTCTTCAAAACAAATGGACCAGAAGGTCAACAATATTAAGGAGGGTTTTACTATGAAAAAGAAAGTCGTAAGTGCACTGCTGTGCGCAACAATGGTAGCAACAATGTTTGCTGGCTGCGGAAGCAAAGACAACAGCAACACAACAACAGATACTTCAAAGGCAGACAACAGTTCCGAAGTATCTCAACCGGCAGAAGACACGGGGAAGGTTTTAAATATTTACTGCTGGAATGAGGAATTTAAGAGCCGTATTACCGCTCACTATCCGGATTACAAGGAAGTGGATGCAACACATGGTAAGATCGGAGATGTAGATGTTGTCTGGAACATTACACCAAACGATGACAACGCATACCAGAACAATCTGGATGCAACATTGTTAAATCAGGCAGATGCTCCGGCCGATGACAAGATCGATCTGTTCCTTGTAGAAGCTGACTACGCACTGAAGTATGTAGATACAGATTACACAATGCCAATCAAGGATCTGGGAATTACCGATGATGATCTGTCAAAACAGTATCAGTACACAAAGGATATCGTTACCGATTCCAAGGGAGTTTTAAAAGGTCTTTCATGGCAGGGCTGCCCGGGTGTTCTTTTCTATAACAGAGATGCAGCAAAAGAAGTTCTTGGAACAGATGATCCGGATAAGGTTCAGGAATATGTAAAGGATTGGGATGCATATAACGATACTGCAAAGAAGATGAAAGATGCCGGTTATAAGATGACTGCTTCTGCAAACGATACTTACCGTGTATACTCTAACAATGTAACATCTAAGTGGGTAGACGGAAACAAGATCAATATCGATGACAATATTATGAAATGGGTAGATGACTCCAAGGCTCAGGTAGATGCCGGCGAGACAGGAACATGCGATCTTTGGTCAGATGACTGGTCCAAAGGCTTCTATCCACAGGGTAAGGTATTCTGCTACTTTGGACCTGCATGGTTAGTAAACTTCTCTATGGCAGCTGATACAGAAGGATCTATCGGTTACAACGGCGGATGGGGCGCAGCTCAGGGACCGCAGGGCTTCTTCTGGGGTGGTACATGGATCTGTGCAGCTCAGGGAACAGACAATGCAAACCTTGTAAAAGATATTATGTTAAAGATGACAACC
>DLQV01000226.1:6247-14370 GCA_002474415.1 Lachnospiraceae bacterium UBA7598 | reverse complement strand
TACTTATTTGTTTCAAACTTTCACTTCCTCTCTTACTTTTACGAATACGTTCATCTAGGCTACCTGGATTTTACTTGCCATGTCACGACCAAGAGCCACTCTTGAATCTTTTACCTTCAAAATCATGTTTCCGCCCAGAGAAGATATAACGGTTACAACGGTTCCGTCCACAAAGCCGAGGTTCTCAAGGAATTTACGAACTTCCTCTTTCCCCCCCACTTTTACGATGGTTTTTGGTTCTCCTTCTTCTACCATTGACAGTGGCATAAAAATCACTCCTTTTCTCTAGTATTCATACTTTATTATTGGTTAGTTTAGAACAACTAACTTTCTGTCGACACAATATTAGCCCAAACTAACTGTTTTGTCAATAAAAAATATAACAGATTTTTATATTTGTTTTTCTTATTTATAAGGCATTTTTGCAAAGCGTTTGCAAAGCTGTAAAATTTGTGTTAGTATTCAGACATAACGACGTTAACAGCACTTATTATGTAAAGGGGATCAGTTTATGAAAATACAGGAATCAGCAGAAGATTACCTGGAGGCAATTTTATATCTCGGAAAATCACGTGAGCACGTTCGTTCCATCGATGTCGTACATCATCTTGGATTATCCAAACCAAGTGTCAGCGTCTATCTGAAGAATCTTCGTGTAAACGGCTATATAAATGTGGATGATAAAGGATATTTGTCACTCACAGATGATGGTATGAAGATCGCATCGAAGATTTATGAACGGCATGAAACATTGGCACATCTTTTCATTGCTCTTGGTGTGAATGAAGAGACCGCATACGAAGATGCCTGCCGGATTGAGCACGACCTGAGTGATGAGACATTTCAGGCGTTAAAGAATCATTACATCAATCACGTAAATCAGGCATAAATATTCTATATGGAATACAACAGCGGCAGATGGATTTCCACAAGTATCATTATACATAAGCATTTATCGTACAAAAAAGCACAGTTTGAATACTGAGGTTTCCCTCAAGCTTCAAACTGTGCTTTTTATTTTCATTACCGCAGTCTCTGACTACGCTTTCTCAACTTCCAGTTGCCGGGCAACCTTCCGTTTACACAGGAAGAACGCCGGAATCAGAAATGCATCTGCCATCAGCCACGCAAGCGGGCTGGAGAAGCAGGCTCCGATATAGCCAAACTTTGGTACAAGCAGCATACCTGCGATACCACGGGCAACCATCTCCATGACACCGGCAATGATCGCAAGCGATGAAAATCCCATACCCTGAATCGTAAACCGAACCGTATTGACCAATGTAAGCAGGCAGTAGAAGGACGATACGATCATCAAAAACTGTGACGAATTCTGCATAATAACCGGATCTTTCTCATCTAAGAACAACATCGTAAGCTGTCCTCCAAATAACTTCACGACGATCACCATCAGTCCTGATACAAGAAATCCAACGATACAGGCTGCACGCAGACCTTTACCCACGCGGTCCAGCTTCCGTGCTCCGATGTTCTGTCCAGCATATGGTGCCATTGTCTGTCCAAGCGCATCAAATGGACACGCAAGAAATACATTGATCTTCGAACCGGCTGTCATAGACGCAACATAGATGGAACCAAGTCCATTGACCGCCGTCTGAAGGATTACCGAACCAATACCCGTGATGGAATACTGCAATCCCATCGGGATTCCAACACCTGTCAGCTTTCCGGCAAGGTATCCTTCCAGCTTCCAGTCACCCTTCTCCATCGTCAGGATGTCGAATTTCTTCTTAATATATATCACACTGATAATACCTGATATTCCCTGCGAAATGACTGTTGCCAGTGCAGCACCATCGACGCTCATCTTGAACACGATGATAAGCAGCAGATCCAGTCCGATATTGATAGCAGACGAAATCGCAAGGAAAATAATTGGTGATTTGCTGTCTCCGAGCGCACGCAGGATAGCAGCTGTCATGTTATACAGAATCGTGCACGGAATTCCCGCAAAGATTATAAATATGTAAATATACGCATACTCAAAAATATTCTCCGGCGTGTTCATCAACGTTAAAACCGGGCGGCAGAACACGAGCATAAGCGTAGTGAATATAACGCTGAAAAATACACACAGCCACACCGAGTTCGTCACCATCTTCCGAAGCATGCGGAAATCCTTTGCGCCAAAGCTCTGTGAGATCGGCACCGAGAATCCACTGCAAAGTCCCATACAGAATCCAATGACAATAAAGTTCAGACTACCGGTCGAACCAACGCCCGCAAATGGATCCACGCCCAGATATTTTCCCACAATCATCGTATCGACCAGACTGTAAAACTGCTGGAACAAAAGTCCCAGAAACATCGGAAATGCAAATCCGAGAATCAGTTTCATTGGCGATCCTACAGTCAGATCCTTCGCCGGACTGGATGATTTCTTTAATTCCTTTCTCTCTTCTGACATCTTCCAGATTCCTCCTAATTATATCTCTCAAATCTTATACATACATCTGTGCACGGCAGTTTTACACAGAGACAAGATGTGCTCTGCACATCCTGCTCTGATTAGCGGTCGTCAAATGCACCGCATAAATGCGTGCATTTTCCTCGTCGCCATAACAAAATCCTGACAAACACGTTCGTTCTGTCAGGATTTATACATGAAATTGCAATCCGGCAATTTCGTTTATTCACTTTATTCCAGAGATAAAATGTAGTAATAGATTGGCTGTCCGCCTGCATGGGCTTCCACTTCAAAATCTGGATAAGCAGCCTGTACAGCTTCTACGAGTGCATTCGCCTTTTCTTCCTCAACATCGCTGCCATAGTAGATGCTCAGAAGCTCGGAATCGTCATCTGCCATCGCACCGATCAGATCCTTTACCACCTCTGTGATATCCTTTCCGACCGCCTGGATGCCTGCATCATCAATACCCATATAATCACCGGTCTTGATCTCCTTGCCATCGATTGACGTATCACGTACTGCGTAAGTTACCTGTCCACTCTTCACTGCGGTGATTGCATCTTCCATACCTGCCTGATTTGCCTCCGCAGTTGCTGTCTCATCAAACGAAATGAGTGCACTGATACCCTGTGGAATCGTCTTCGTTGGAATGACGATGACCTTCTTCTCCTCTTCAATCCCGGCTGCCTGATTGGCTGCTAAGATAATATTCTTATTGTTTGGGAATACAAATACAGTTTCTGCATTTACCTTAGAAATCGCATCTAAGACATCCTCCGTACTTGGATTCATCGTCTGTCCACCCTCAATGATATGATCGACGCCGAGATCCTTGAAGATATCATTCAAACCATCTCCGACGGATACTGCCACAAAACCAAATGGCTTCTTCGGTGCTTCCTTCTTTACTTCCTTTGCTGCTTCCTGTTCAGCAGCTTTCTTACGATCCTGCTCGTGGATAACCTTTTCTTTGTGCTCCTCACGCATATTATCTATCTTCATGCTTGTAAGGGAACCATACTCCAGTCCCTTCTCAAAGGCAAGTCCCGGATGGTTCGTATGCACATGTACTTTTACAATCTCATCATCGGAAACAACAACGAGAGAATCACCGATGGAAGTTAAGAACTCCTTGAACTTCGCTTCCGTCTCTGCATTGTATTCCTTCTCCAGCATAATGATAAACTCTGTACAGTAGCCATATTTGATATGGGATGTATCAATCTCTTCCGATGACATCGTCTGTGCCTTTGCTGCACCACCGGATGTTGCTGGCTCACTGATTTCTGCCTTTCCTGTCAGGCCATTGTAAGCACCGGTCAGAAACTCCATCAGTCCCTGTCCGCCTGAATCTACCACGCCTGCTTCCTTTAATACCGGCAGAAGCTCCGGTGTCTGCTTTAACACTTCGTTACCATGATCGAGGATTTCCTGACCTAATGTCTCGAAATCCATATCCATCTCAGAAAGCTCGACTGCCTTCTCCGCAACGCCCTTTGCCACAGTCAGAATCGTACCTTCCTTCGGCTTCATAACTGCCTTATACGCAGTCTCTACCGCACGCACAAACCCATCGGAAAGCACCGATACCGTAATCTGCTTCTTGCCCTTGATTTCTTTGCAGAAACCACGCAGAAGCTGAGATAAGATAACTCCGGAATTTCCTCTTGCTCCACGCAGGGATCCGCTGGAAATCGTCTTGGAAAGCTCATCCATGGATGGATTCTCCAATGCGCTCACCTCTCTGGCAGCCGCCATGATCGTAAGTGACATATTAGAACCAGTATCACCATCTGGTACCGGGAATACGTTCAATTCGTTGATATAATCTTTATTTCTCTCTAAGTTGTATGCGCCAGCAATAAATGCTTTCTGTAACAACTGGGCATCAATTACCTTTGTAGCCACTTTGTCTGTCCTCCTGATTTATGTTATTAATCTATCACGCGAACGCCTTCAACATAGATGTTGATTGCCTTCACCTTCATGCCTGTCATTTCCTCAATAGAATACTGAACGGTACTGATCAGATTATCACATACCGTTGAAATGCTGACACCATATGCCACAATGATGTGGAAATCGATAGACAGCTCATTGTTCTCACCGATGACTACATTGACACCTTTGCTGATACTGTCACCCTTCAAAAGCTTCGCAATACCATCCTTCATGCTGATGGTTGCCATACCGACAATACCGAAACACTCCAATGCAGCGTGTCCGGCATACTGGGCAATAACTTCATTTTCTATAATGATTTCACCGTTTTCATTCGATAAATAACCCTTCATGCGTTTACCTCCGTTTCCGTGATAAGCCGGACTGATCCCGGCTGTTTAAAGTCATATAGTGACATTATACCCTTTTTAACAGGATTTAGCAACTTTTACCTGCTATGCAATTCTATAAATTTGTCATATCTGCACCGCAACGGATGACAGAGACAAGATGTGCTCTGCGCATCTTGCTCTGATTAGCGGTCGTCAAATGCACCGCATAAATGCGTGCATTTTCCTCGTCTCCATAACATAAAAAAAACAGCATATTGATATGCTGTTTTTTTACCATCTGCTTAGGCTCTCTCAACCTTACCAGACTTCAAGCACTGTGTGCAAACATAAATCTTCTTAGGAGTACCGTTAACTACTGCCTTCACAGACTTGATGTTTGATTTCCACATTCTGTTTGATCTTCTATGAGAATGGCTGACATTATTTCCGTAATGTACACCCTTTTCACAAATTGCACACTTTGCCATGATTTTGCACCTCCTTGCATTTCACTAAGCTTTTTCAAGCTCACAACATAAGATATATTAACAGATTCCTTCTGTAAATGCAAGAAAAACTTATAAAAAAATGAAATAAATTACATTTGGTTTACATTTGCAGGAAAAATGGTTATAATATGAGTAACTATGATGTAATACCTATGAGATGGTTTACGAATATTGGAGGTACAAGTATGAAGGGACAGATAGATACCCAATATGGAAAGGTTTTGGTGGAAGACGATGTCATTGCCACTTACGCAGGTTCTGTTGCGGTAGAATGTTTTGGTATTGTCGGTATGGCAGCTGTTAATATGAAAGACGGACTGGTGAAGCTGCTGAAACGGGATTATCTGACACATGGTATCAGCGTCACGATTGAAGATGAAAATCTGATCAATATTGATTTTCATGTGATCGTTGCTTACGGTGTAAGCATTTGCACAGTTTCTGAAAATCTAATTGAGACTGTGAAGTATAAAGTGGAGTCATTTACGGGCATGAAGATCAATAAGATCAATATCTACGTCGAAGGCGTCCGCGTGATTGACTAGGGAGGATAAGAAATTGGAGATTACAAGTATCAATACGGAGAGTTTGTCCAGAATGTTTCTTGCAGCAGCAAAAAATCTGGACGCAAAAAAAGAGTGGATTAATGAGCTGAATGTATTTCCGGTTCCGGATGGAGATACCGGTACCAATATGTCAATGACAATCATGTCTGCAGCACGTGAAGTCAGCGCGTTATCCAATCCGACAATGAAAGAACTTGCAAAAGCAATTTCTTCCGGTTCCCTTCGTGGAGCAAGAGGTAATTCCGGTGTTATTTTATCCCAGCTTTTCCGCGGTTTCTGTAAAGTTATCAAAGAGTATGATGAGGTAGATGTATCTGTTTTATGTGATGCATTCCAGAAAGCGGTAGAAACTGCTTACAAAGCAGTTATGAAGCCAAAGGAAGGAACCATTCTTACCGTTGCAAAGGGTGCGGCAGATAAGGCACTTGATCTGGCACAGGAGACAGAAGATCTCGTTTATTTCTGTGATGAAGTGATCAAACATGCGGACTATGTTTTGAGCCAGACGCCGGAAATGCTTCCGGTCTTAAAGCAGGCAGGCGTAGTGGATTCCGGTGGACAGGGACTTCTTCAGGTGTTAAAAGGAGCATATGATTCTCTTCTTGGAAAAGAAATCGATTATTCGATTGAAGAGACTCCGGCATCTGCAAGCACGGCAAAAGTTTCAGAGCCGGCTGAGCAGGAGATTAAATATGGTTACTGCACGGAGTTTATCATTGTATTAACGCGTCCATTGTCCGAAAAAGAAGAGCAGGAATACAAATCTTATCTGGAATCGATCGGAGATTCGATTGTTGTGGTAGCAGACGATGAGGTTGTAAAGACTCACGTACATACCAACGATCCGGGACTTGCTATTCAAAAAGCACTGACCTATGGTTCTCTGACAAAGATCAAGATTGACAATATGCGTGAGGAACATCAGGAAAAACTGATTAAGGATGCCGAAAAAGTGGCTGCCGAGCAGAAGGAGCAGGAGGCGGCAAAAAAAGAGGAACCGCGCAAACAAATAGGATTTATTGCAGTATCTATCGGTGAGGGAATGAATGAGATTTTCCGCGGACTGGGTGCAGATTATCTGATCGAAGGTGGACAGACCATGAATCCGAGCACGGAGGATATGCTTGCAGCGATTGATCATGTAAATGCAGATCATATCTTTATTCTGCCAAATAATAAAAATATCATTATGGCGGCAAATCAGGCAGCAGAGCTGACCGAGGATAAAGATATTATTGTGCTTCCGACAAAGACAATTCCGCAGGGAATTGTAGCTCTGGTAAATTATATTCCGGATTATACCGCAGAGGAAAATAAAGAAGCTATGCTTGCAGAGCTTGATAATGTAAAGACCGGTCAGGTGACGTATGCGGTTCGCGATACCGAAATTGATGGCATGCAGATCAGACAGAATGACTATATGGGAATTGGCGACAAGGCAATTCTTGCGGTCGGCACGGATCTGAAAGAGACAACCATGAAGATGATCGATGCGATGGTAGATGAAGATTCTGCCATTGTGAGCATTTATTATGGTGCAGATGAGACAGAAGAGCATGCGCAGGAAATCGGAAAAATGATTGAAGAAAAGTACCCGGATGTTGAAGTAGAGATCAACTGTGGTGGTCAGCCGATTTACTATTTTGTTATTTCTGTAGAATAAAAGTTAGCGTCTATGCAGTACAGAAACAAATAAGGAGCAGATATGCGTCAGGATTCATCCATCACGGAAATCAAAGGCATTGGTGAAAAAACAAAAAAATCATTCGAAAAAATGGGAGTATACACCGTTGGTGATATACTCCTTCATTTTCCCAGAAATTATATACAGTATCCTCATGCAGTGCCAATCGATGAGATGACATCGGAAAATATGCAGACAGAGGACAAGCTTGCGATCGTTGCGCGTATTGAGCGTACACCGGTGACGAGAAGTGGCAGGCGTATGCAGGTAACAATTCTTGTGATTGGAAGTCCTGGGCATCAGATCCAGTTGATCTGGTATCGAATGCCTTATATACGGAATACATTGACACATGGCAAATATTTTGTTTTTTACGGAAATGTTCACATTAAGGATGGCAAATTTGTGATGGAACAGCCGGTGGTGTATACGCCGGAGGCCTATCAGGGAATCGAAAACTGTTTTCTTCCGGTTTATACGCTGACCAGCGGGATCACCAACAATCTCATGATAAAAACGATGCGGCAGGCATTGGATGAGGAAGAACTGCTTACGGATTTCCTTCCGGGGGAAATTCGTGCGCGCAGGGAACTGTGTGAGTATAATTATGCGGTTAAACAGATCCACTTTCCGGATACGATGGAACGTTTGATCGATGCG
>DLQV01000226.1:5641-6210 GCA_002474415.1 Lachnospiraceae bacterium UBA7598 | reverse complement strand
ATTTATCATGGGCATGCAGTATCAGAAAGAAAAGAGAACCAGACAGGAAAACCGGTTTGTGATGGAACATCCGGAGTTCGTGGAAGATCTGATCCAAAAGCTTCCGTATGAACTGACGGGAGCACAAAGACGAGCGTTGCATGATGTGACGGAAAATATGCAGGGCCCGTATGCTATGCAGCGCCTGATTCAGGGTGACGTGGGTTCCGGGAAAACGATTCTGGCATTTCTGGCGATGGCGTGGTGTGCGCAGAATGGATATCAGTCTGCGATCATGGCGCCAACGGAAGTACTTGCACAGCAGCATTATGAGACCTTCAAGAAACTCAGCGAGCAGTTCGGACTGCATTTTCCGATAATTCTTCTGACAGGGTCTATGACGGCAAAACAAAAACGAAGCGCGTATGAACGGTTAGAACTGTATGAAAATGCCATGATTGTAGGAACGCATGCGTTGATTCAGGAAAAACCAACATATGCAAATCTTGCGCTTGTGATCACAGATGAGCAACACCGGTTTGGCGTGCGACAGAGAGATGAATTTGCGCAAAAAGGGGATATGCCGCATA
>DLQV01000226.1:1819-5591 GCA_002474415.1 Lachnospiraceae bacterium UBA7598 | reverse complement strand
CTTGCGATCATTATTTATGGAGATATGGATATTTCGGTTGTGGATGAGGTACCGGCCAGACGGCTTCCGATCAAAAACTGTGTGGTTAACACGGCATACCGGCCAAAAGCGTATGCGTTTATTGCGGATGAAGTAAAAAAGGGACATCAGGCATATGTGATCTGTCCGCTTGTGGAGGCAAGTGAAGAGGCACAGGGAGAAAATGTAATTGATTACTCGAAAACGCTTATGGAAGAACTACCATCCGGCATCCAGGTGGGCGTGCTTCATGGAAAAATGAAGAGCAGCAAGAAGAATGAGATTATGCAGGAATTTGCGGAAAATAAAATTCAGGTGCTTGTATCCACCACGGTAGTGGAGGTGGGTGTCAATGTACCGAATGCAACAGTGATGATGATTGAGAATGCAGACCGATTTGGCTTAGCACAGCTGCACCAGCTGCGTGGACGTGTGGGAAGAGGAGATGCACAGTCCTATTGTATTATGATCAATGCTTCTTCCGCAAAGACAGCAAAAAAGCGTCTGGAAATATTAAACAAATCAAACGACGGCTTTTTTATTGCAAGTGAGGATTTGAAATTACGCGGACCGGGAGATTTTTTTGGTATCCGGCAGAGCGGCGATCTGGTATTTGCGTTGGCAGATATTTATCAGGATGCGGCAGTATTGCAGGATGCTTCCGAGGAGGTGCGTCAGCTGCTGGAAAACGATCCGGAACTTGAAAAAGAAGAACATAGTATTCTGCGAAGACGAATGCAACAGTTTCAGGAAGAACAGCTTTCGCGGATGAATTTGTAGACTCTGAAAATAAAAGCAGGCCCCCATGACAGAGACCTGCTTTTTCTTTTGTACATTGGGACAGTGCTACTGCATATTTTCTCCTTTTCCAGCCATCTGTCTTTCCTGTGCTTCGATCATTTTTTTGACCATATAACCGCCGACAGATCCATTCTGTTTTGCGGTAAGATCACCGTTGTATCCGTTGCTAAGTGGGACTCCAAGCTCATCTGCAACTTCATACTTAAAACGTTCCAATGATTTTTTTGTACTTCTGTTTGCCATGCTTTTCTTCCTCCTTTGCGGTTGTACTTTGTGGTACGATTCTAGTATATGCGCTAAGCAGAAAGCCTATGCTGGAAACTTATGTAATGAGTTATTCCACCAGTGTCAGACCGCTGATATCCGGATGAATCGTGAGAGAGTAGTTCGTATAGTATACGACAAATCCGGGTGCGCTTCCGGCCGGTTTTTTTACATTTTTTTTCTGAAGATAATCAATTTCAAGTTTGTCACTGTCGCGTCCGCTGGAATAGTAACCGGCAAGTTTCCCGGCCTCCTCAAATACGCGGTCCGGCATTTCTTCCCCTTTGTTTTTTACGATCACATGGGAACCCGGCATTTTTTTTGCATGAAACCACCAGTCATTTCCGGTTGCAAATTTAAAGGTCAGTTCATCATTCTGATAGTTATTTTTGCCGACGTACATGTCATAGCCGTCGGATGAAATATAGTGGAAAGGCTTGCTTTTGATTTTCTGTTTTTTACCACTTTTATGTTTCTTGATGAAACCGTATTCCATCAATTCTTCTTTGATCTGCACCAGGTCATCGGCGGAGAGTGCGATGTTTAAAGAATTCTGGATGGACTCCAGATGATCGATTTGCGCTTTGGTTTCCGCAAGCTGGACTTCAAGAGCTTCGGAAGTTCGTTTCAGTTTTCCATATTTATCAAAGTATTTTTGTGAATTTTCACGTGCGGTCTTTTGCGGGTCCAAAGGAATACGGATTTCTTTATTGTTGTCATAAAAATTTTCGCAGACCAGTTCTCTGGCTCCATCCTGCAGATTGTAACCGTATACGTTGATCAGTTCTCCGTACAGTTTGTATTTTTCCCGTTTTTCGGCGTCTTTTTGCTGCTTTTGCTGCAACTGGTATTTTTTCTGGTTGCGCTCTAACGCAGTTGTGACAATTTTTCGCAGATCTGCGGATTTCTGGTGGATACGGTTGTAAATATTGCGCTCTGCATAGAAAACTTCGAGCATCTGCGAGATGCTTTCCATATGTTCCATCTCATAATCCTGATACATGGTCAGTTCGATTGCGGAAAATTCAATCGGCCGTTTGTCTTTTCTTACGATCACCGGATGAAATTCGTTGTGGCGGATTTCATCAAAAAACCATGCAATGTGGTTTGAGAGATGATGGATTTCATCATCGGTACAGGCCAAAAGAGACTGATCCGCATCCATCCCGGCCCGGTATGCCAGTTCGGATGCAACAAGCGGACTGACACCGGTAAATGTTGTATAGATGGCTTTGCAGATCGACATCGGTTTTGCCTTAATGGCATCGCAGATCTGTGTGGCATCCATAGTCATGGCATTGAATTTGTCTTCCTGTGTGGCAGGAATAAAATACGGGCGGCCCGGAAGTACTTCACGCAGGGAACTTACGGCGGAAGAGACATGCTTGATGCTGTCGATAATGGTGCCGTCCTCATCACAAAAGATAATATTGGAATGTTTTCCCATCAATTCAATGACAAGGGTCTTATGACAGATATCCCCCATTTCATTCAGGTGTTCGATCTTCAGATTAATGATGCGCTCCATATGGGGCTGGGTAATGCCTATGATGCGTCCGTTTGCAATATGTTTGCGCAAAACCATACAAAACGTAGGCGCCTGCAGAGGACTTGTCTTGTTGGTGTCCGTCAGATATAAAAAAGGAAGAGAAGCGTTTGCTGAAATGGATACACGGAACTGTCCGCTGCTTCCTTTGCATGTCAAAAGCAGCTCGTCATTTTCGGGCTGCGCAATTTTACTGATTTTTGTATTTAAAATCGTCTGGTTCAATTCATGGACTAAACCTGCGATTACGATTCCGTCAAAAGCCATGGAAATTCTCCTGTTCATGATTATAGTGTTTTCTTTCAAACTCATGAATCATTATAGTAATTTCCGTGTCTTTTGTCTATATGCATCTTTTTGATGTATATTTTTTCAGAGAATATTTGACGAAATGATAAAGAAGCATTATAATACATTTATCTATGCATAGATATGTGCATGATATTTGGGAGAAAATGAAATGATTAAAAGCATGACCGGATTTGGGCGGTGTGAGATTGCGGATGAAAACCGCAAATTTACCGTGGAACTGAAATCCGTAAATCACCGGTATCTTGATGTAAATATGAAGATGCCGAAAAAATTAAATTTTTTTGAGAGTGCGATCCGCAGTCTTTTGAAAAAGTACATTGAGCGTGGCAAGGTAGATCTGTATATTTCTTATGAGGATTATACGGAGGACAATTATGCACTTAAGTATAATGAAGGACTTGCTGGTGAGTATTTAAAATATCTGAATGCCATGGCAGAAACATTTCATCTGGAAAATGATGTGCGGGTAAGCACACTGTCCCGATATCCGGATGTCTTTGTTATGGAAGAACAGGAAGTGGATGAAGAAGAACTCTGGAACGGATTACAGAAAGCCATCTGCGGGGCATGTGAACAGTTTGTTGAGACTCGTATCCGGGAAGGTGAGAACTTAAAGAACGATCTCTGTGAAAAGTTAGATGACCTGCTTACCGGAGTGGATTTCATTGAGGAGCGTTCGCCGCAGATTATGCAGGAGTACCGCAGTCATCTGACGGAGAAGATCCAGGAACTTTTGGGAGACACCCAGATCGATGAGGGAAGAATTGCAACAGAGGTTACGATCTATGCAGATAAGGTGTGTGTGGATGAAGAAACCGTGCGTCTGCGCAG
>DLQV01000226.1:0-1744 GCA_002474415.1 Lachnospiraceae bacterium UBA7598 | reverse complement strand
AAGCTCGACTTTATCGCACAGGAGATGAACCGTGAAGCAAACACGATCCTCTCAAAGGCAAATAATATTGAAATTTCAGATGTGGGAATTAATCTGAAGACCGGAATCGAAAAGATCCGCGAACAGATCCAAAATATAGAATAAAGGAAGCGCGTTATGGAACAGAAAGGAAAGTTAGTTGTTATTTCCGGATTTTCCGGAGCGGGCAAAGGAACCCTGATGAAAGCATTGCTGGCAGCACATCCGGACAGATATGCATTGTCGGTTTCTGCAACTACCAGAGATCCGAGACCGGGAGAAAAAGATGGTGTGGATTATTTCTTTGTGACGGATGAAACCTTCGACTCCATGATTCAGAAGGATGATTTTCTGGAATATGCAAAATATGTCAGCCACTCTTATGGAACTCCTCGTTCTTATGTGGAGGAAAATTTAAATCTCGGAAAAAATGTAATTTTGGAGATTGAGATACAGGGCGCATTAAAAGTAAAAGAAAAAATAAAAGATGCTGTCCTGATGTTTGTTACGGCACCGGATGCCGGGACACTGCGTGACCGTCTGGTCGGACGTGGCACAGAGACTCCGGAGGTCATTGCGGCACGCCTTGCACGTGCATGTGAGGAATCCGAAGGAATTGAAAATTATGATTATTTAGTGGTAAACGATACGGTGGATCATGCATCGGCTTTGATTGATCAGCTGATCTGTGATGAGCAGTCACAAAGTACCGGAAGAGATCAGGAGTATCGGGTATGAGCTAATATAGATTTTATTAACCAAATGAGAGAAGAGCTCAAAAGCTTTTCGAAAGGAGAATGAATATGATACATCCATCTTATGTTGAATTAATGAAAGTTGTTAATGACGGAGCCGAAATCGGAGAAGAACCGGTAGTAAACAGCCGTTACTCCATCGTTCTTGCCACCGCAAAGCGTGCAAGACAGATTATCGCCGGTGCAAAGCCATTGATTGATGATCCGGTATGCAACAAGCCGCTTTCCATTGCAGTGGAAGAGTTATACCGCGGAGAAGTAAAGATTGTACCTGGAGAGGACGAAAACTAAGAAATACCAAAAGGGAGTGACAGTTGTCATTCCCTTTTTCAAGTGAGAGGTTATATGAAATTATTATTTGTTTCACTCGGATGTGACAAAAATCTGGTCGATTCCGAGTACATGATCGGTATGCTTACCAGTCATGGAATTGAACTGACGGATGATGAAGCGGAAGCGGATATTATTATTGTCAACAGCTGCTGTTTTATCGGTGATGCAAAAGAAGAAAGTATCAATACTATTCTGGAAATGGCAGAGCAGAAAAAAACGGGCTGTTGTAAATCGCTCATTGTCACTGGCTGTCTGACACAGCGGTATCAGGATGAGGTAAAAAAAGAAATACCGGAAGTAGATGCAATTCTGGGAACCAATTCCTATGATTCTATCGTAGAGGCGCTTGAGGAGACCCTGCAGCATAAATTTTATAAAAATTTCCATACGCTCAGCGGACTGCCACAGCTGTCGACAAAACGGACGGTTACGACAGGCGGACATTATGCATATCTGAAAATTGCGGAGGGATGCAATAAAAACTGTACCTACTGTGTGATTCCATCTGTGCGCGGACGTTACCGCAGTGTTCCGATGGACGAGCTGGTCACGTCAGCAAAAGAGCTGGTTGCAGGAGGTGTAAAGGAACTGATCCTTGTTGCACAGGAGACAACACTTTACGGTGTGGATCTGTATGG
>DLQV01000231.1 GCA_002474415.1 Lachnospiraceae bacterium UBA7598 | reverse complement strand
TCCACACTGCTGGAGATGTGACAAGCCTCTGATCTATTATGCAAGAGAGTCCTGGTATATCAAGGAAACCGCAGTCAAAGATGACCTGATCCGAAATAACAACACAGTCAACTGGATTCCAGCTTCTATCGGTTCCGGCCGTTTTGGAAACTGGCTGGAGAACATTCAGGACTGGGCGATTTCCCGTAACCGTTACTGGGGTACTCCTCTTAATATCTGGGAATGTGAGTGCGGACACAGAGAATGTATCGGAAGCCGTGCAGAACTGGCAGAAAAGGCCGGAGATCCAAAGGCGGCAGAGGTAGAACTTCACAGACCATATATTGATGCCGTTACGATCAAGTGTCCGGAGTGTGGTAAGGACATGCATCGTGTACCGGAAGTATTGGACTGCTGGTTTGACTCCGGAGCAATGCCGTTTGCACAGCATCACTATCCATTTGAAAATAAAGAAGTGTTTGAGCAGCAGTTCCCTGCAAAGTTTATCTCCGAGGCTGTGGATCAGACCAGAGGATGGTTCCATTCCCTCATGGCAGAGTCTACACTGCTTTTCAACAAAGCACCATATGAGAATGTTATCGTACTCGGACATGTACAGGATGAGAATGGACAGAAGATGTCCAAGTCCAAGGGAAATGCAGTTGATCCGTTTGATGCGCTGCAGACATACGGCGCAGATGCGATCCGCTGGTATTTCTATACGGCATCCGCACCATGGATTCCAAAGAGATTCTCCGGTAAGCTTGTGCTTGAAGGCCAGCGTAAATTCATGGGAACCCTGTGGAATACCTATGCATTCTTTGTACTTTATGCGAATATTGATCAGTTTGACGCTACAAAATATAAACTGGAATACGATAAATTATCTGTTATGGATAAATGGTTGCTTTCTAAGCTCAATTCCGCAGTAGCTGGTGTAGATGACTGTCTGTCCAATTACAAGATTCCGGAAGCTGCCAAATATCTGCAGGAATTCGTGGATGATATGAGTAACTGGTATGTCCGTCGTTCCCGTGAGCGTTTCTGGGCAAAGGGCATGGAGCAGGATAAGATCAATGCCTATATGACATTGTATACCGCTCTGGTTACTATCTGTAAAGCAGCAGCCCCGATGATTCCATTTATGACAGAGGATATTTATCGCAATCTGGTATGCTCCATTGATCCGTCTGCACCGGAAAGTGTTCATCTGTGCGACTTTCCGACGGTAGATGAGAAGATGATTGATAAAGATCTTGAAAAGGCAATGGATGAAGTATTAAAGATCGTTGTTATGGGACGTGCGTGCCGTAACAGTGCCAATATCAAGAATCGTCAGCCGATCGGACAAATGTATGTCAAAGCGCCGGAAGCACTGAGTGATTTTTATAAAGATATTATTGCCGATGAGCTGAACGTGAAGCATGTGACATTTACGGATGATGTTTCTTCTTATACGGATTATCAGTTTAAACCACAGCTTCGTACCGTTGGACCGAAGTATGGTAAATACTTAAAGCAGATTCAGGCTGCCCTGTCAGAACTTGACGGAAATGCTGCAATGAAAGAATTAAAGGAGAACGGATGTCTGAAACTTGACAGTGTAAGTTCCGAGGTTGTATTATTGGAAGAGGATCTGTTGATTACCATGACACAGGCGGAAGGCTTTGTGACCGAGGGGGATAACAATGTGACAGTTGTTATGGATACAAGACTGACTCCGGAACTCATCGAGGAAGGTTTTGTACGTGAGCTGATCAGCAAGATTCAGACGATGCGTAAAGAGGCAGGTTTTGAAGTTATGGATCATATTGCTGTTTCTTATACAGCGGATGAGAAGGTAACTGGTATTTTCAATAAATATGGAGAGAAGATCCAGTCAGAGGTACTTGCAAATTCTATCACTGCAGGCACACTTGCCGGATACCAGAAAGAATGGAGCATTAACGGTGAGAAGGTTACACTGGCAGTGGAAAAACAATAGTGTCACGCAAACCAAGCACAGAGGAGGACTTTTGATGCGAGACAAAGTGTTTAGTAAAAAGGAGTTTATTGCTTCCGTGACAGAAAATGTCAAAACGATGTATCGTAAGACATTGAAAGAAGCGACACAGCAGGAGATTTATCAGGCTGTTTCACTGGCTGTCAAGGATGTTGTCATGGATGAATGGATGGCAACACAGCAGGTCATCGAAAAAGATGACCCTAAGACATTGTACTATATGTCCATGGAATTTCTGATGGGCAGAGCACTGGGGAATAATCTGATCAATTTGGGCGCTTATGGGGAAATAAAAGAAGCACTCGAAGAGATTGGACTGGATTTGAGTGTTATTGAAGACCAAGAGCCGGATCCGGCTCTTGGTAATGGTGGACTTGGCCGGTTGGCAGCATGTTTTATGGATTCACTTGCTACCTTAGGCTACGCCGCATATGGATGTGGAATCCGTTATCGTTATGGTATGTTTAAGCAGCAGATTATCGATGGATTCCAGGTAGAAGTACCGGACAACTGGCTGAAGGACGGATATCCGTTTGAACTTCGCAGACCGGAATACTGCTACGAAATTAAGTTTGGTGGTCATGTGGAAGAAACCACAGGGGAGGACGGAAATCTGCATTTTGAGCAGGTTGGATACCAGTCTGTTCTTGCAATTCCTTACGATATGCCGATCGTTGGTTACGGCAACCATGTGGTAGATTCCCTGATGATCTGGGATGCACAGCCGAAGGAAGAGTTTTCACTGGATTCCTTTGATCGTGGAGATTACGATCAGGCAGTGGAGCAGGAAAATCTTGCCCGCAACCTGGTAGAGGTGCTGTATCCGAACGACAATCACGTAAAAGGAAAGGAACTGCGTTTAAAGCAGCAGTATTTCTTTGTTTCAGCAAGTATCCAGCGTGCACTGGAGCGTTTTAAGAAACATCACAGCGATCTGCATGATCTGCCGAAGAAGGTAACATTCCAGATGAATGACACCCATCCGACGGTTGCTGTTGCAGAGCTGATGCGAATCCTTCTGGATGAGGAAGGCATGTCATGGGATGAGGCATGGGAGATCACCACACACAGCGTGGCTTATACGAATCATACCATCATGGCAGAGGCGCTTGAAAAATGGCCGATTGACATCTTCCAGAGACTGCTTCCGCGTGTATATCAGATCGTAGATGAGATCAACCGTCGTTTTGTAGAAGAGATCCGTGCAAAATATCCGGATAATGAGGATAAGGTGCGCAAGATGGCAATTCTCTACGACGGACAGGTGAAGATGGCAAATCTTGCAATTGTTGCCGGATATTCTGTCAACGGTGTGGCAAGACTGCATACAGAGATCCTGGAGAAGCAGGAACTTCGTGATTTCTATGAGCTGTTTCCTGAAAAATTCAACAACAAGACTAATGGTATTACACAGAGACGTTTCCTTGCACACGGAGATCCACTGCTGGCAGAATGGGTAACCAAATATGTGGGAAAAGACTGGATCACAAGTCTTGCAAAAGTTGAGGGACTGACAAAGTATGCCACAGACCCGAAAGTACAGCAGGAGTTCTTAGAGATCAAGAAAAAGAATAAGATTCGTCTGGCAAAATACATCAAGGAGCACAACGGCATTGAGGTCGATCCGGATTCGATCTTTGATGTGCAGGTAAAGAGACTGCATGAGTACAAGAGACAGCTCATGAATATTTTACATGTCATGTATCTGTACAACCAGCTGAAGGCTAATCCAAACATGGATTTCTATCCACGTACGTTTATTTTTGGAGCAAAGGCTGCAGCCGGATACCGTAACGCGAAGAATACAATCAAATTGATCAATTCTGTAGCGGATGTGATCAACAATGATCCGTCAATCAATGGTAAGATCAAGGTTGTATTTATCGAAGATTACCGGGTATCTATTGCGGAGTGGATTTTTGCAGCGGCTGATATCAGTGAGCAGATTTCTACGGCAAGTAAAGAGGCATCCGGAACCGGAAACATGAAGTTTATGTTAAATGGTGCGATCACACTTGGAACCATGGACGGAGCAAACGTTGAGATCGCAGAGCTGGTTGGAAATGAGAATATCTTTACCTTTGGTGAGGATTCCCAGACCGTAATCGACCGCTATGCAAGAGGCGATTACAACTCCAGAAGCTACTATGAGAAAGATTCTGAGTTAAAGAGAGCCGTTGACTTTATTGTAAGTGACACAGTTAAGTCTGTAGGATGTAGCGAGAACTTAGAGCGTCTGTACAATGAGCTGTTAAACAAAGACTGGTTCATGACATTCCCTGATTTCGAGGATTACATCGCAACCAGAGAGAAAGCTTATGCTGCTTATACCGATCGCAAGGCATGGGCAAAGAAAGCGCTGATCAACATCAGCAAGGCCGGATTTTTCTCATCCGACAGAACCATCGACCAGTACAACAAAGAGATCTGGAAATTATCTTAAAAAATATTTTAAATCTTCCTTTGGCGGGAACCGTATGTTTCGGTTCCCGCTTTTTATGTCATGAATCTGCTATAAATCCTGTGATTCTGATATTCATAAATTTGTGAATCCGTTACAATAGGGAAAACAGGCTTGAAAATTGAAAAGTTGGAGGTTTCACATGAATTTTGGATATTTTGATGATAAGAAAAGGGAGTATGTAATCACACGCCCGGATACACCGGCTCCGTGGGCGAATTATCTGGGATCACCGGAGTATGGTGCACTGATTTCAAATAATGCAGGAGGATACAGCTTTGCCAGATCCGGCGCGAACGGAAGAATCCTGCGCTATATTTTTAACCAGTTTGATCAGCCGGGACGCTATATTTATCTGCGGGATGATGAGAGCAAAGACTACTGGTCTGCATCCTGGCAGCCGGTAGGAAAAGATCTGGACCGTTATAAAAGTGAGTGTCATCACGGAACAGCATACACAAAGATGCTGGCGGATTACAATGGAATCCACTCCGAAGTATGTTATTATGTGCCGCTGAACCAGACGTATGAAGTCTGGC
Source organism: Lachnospiraceae bacterium UBA7598 (assembly GCA_002474415.1). GTDB lineage: Bacteria > Bacillota > Clostridia > Lachnospirales > Lachnospiraceae > Roseburia. Next base: position 1,546 of record DLQV01000231.1, on the reverse strand, counting down.
ATCTGAAAGTGACGAATGCGTCAGATTGTGAAAGAAAGCTGACCATCACCGGTTATGCGGAATTTACCAACAACAATAATTATGAACAGGATCAGGTGAATCTGCAGTATTCCCAGTTCATCACGAGTACGGTATTTGAGACAAACCGTATCCGGCATATAATTCACGGCAATCTGGACTGGGTGAAAGAAGGAGAGGAAGTGGATAACAAGCTTGCAATCTCCCGTTTCTTTGCACTGACCGGTGCACCGGTGGACAGTTACTGTGGAGATAGAGAGTCATTCCTTGGACGTTATCACGGATATCATAATCCGGTGGGGGTGGAAAATGGAAAATTATCCGGGGAAATGTGCTACAACGAAAACGGATGCGGAGCACTGGCAGCTCAGATGATTTTAAAACCTGGAGAAACAAAAGAAATTGCATTTCTTGTCGGAATGAAAGAACATGAGGAAGCAGAAGCAATCTGTAACCGTTATGCAGATGTGGCAGCACAGTGTGAGATGGAGCTGAAAGAACTGACGGGCTACTGGCATGAAAAACTGGAACATTTTCAGGTACATACACCGAGCAGGGAATTTGATACCATGATCAATACCTGGAATGCATACAACTGTTTTATGACATTCATCTGGTCACGTGCGGCATCCTTTTTCTACTGTGGTTTGCGAAACGGTTACGGATACCGCGACACGGTGCAGGATATTCAGGGTGTGATTCATCTTGCACCGGAGATGGCACTCGAAAAGATCCGGTTTATGCTTTCGGCACAGGTGGATAACGGAGGAGGACTTCCGCTTGTCAAGTTTACACACAATGCCGGACATGAGGATACACCGGATGATGCTTCCTATGTACAGGAAACCGGGCATCCGGCATATCGTGCGGATGATGCTCTGTGGCTGTTTCCAACGGTATATAAATATATTGCGGAGTCCGGAAATCTGGCGTTTATCGATGAAGTGATTCCGTTTGCCAATAAGGATGAGGCAACGGTATACGAGCACTTAAAGCGGGCACTTGCATTTTCCATGAATCATCTGGGACCGCACGGACTTCCGGCAGGACTTTATGCGGACTGGAATGACTGCCTGCGTCTGGGCAAAAATGGAGAGTCCTCGTTTGTTGCATTGCAGTTTTATTATGCAATGACGATTTTAAAACAGTTTGCCGCATACAAAAAAGATCAGGCATATATGGATTATCTGGAAGAAGAACAGGAAAAACTTGGTACTTTAATTAACAATCTCTGCTGGAATGAGGATCGTTTTATTCGTGGATTTACGGAAGCCGGAGAGGTGATTGGAAAACGCACGGACCCGGAAGCAAATATGTGGCTGAATCCACAGAGCTGGGCAGTGATCAGTGGGCTGGCAACAAAGCAGCAGGCAGAACTTTCCATGGAAAATGTAAGGAAGCGATTAAACACAGAGTACGGAGCGATTCTGATGGATCCGCCGTATCACCTGCATGCATTTGACGGAGCGCTGGCGGTTATTTACAACCCTGGAACAAAAGAAAATGCCGGTATCTTCTCCCAGTCGCA
>DLQV01000182.1:3592-4076 GCA_002474415.1 Lachnospiraceae bacterium UBA7598 | reverse complement strand
GCGCCTCATCCACCAGAAACAGATAATCTCCCTTTATCCCCTCCTGAAAAAAGCGTTTCAGATACACATTCGGGTCAAACACATAATTGTAATCACAGACGATATTGTCCGCCCAGGTTGCCACATCCAGGCTCATCTCAAACGGGCACACCTGATATTCTTCCGCCTGTGCTAAAACTTCCTCTCTGGTAAACAGATTGGATTTCTGCAAGAGATCAAACACTGCATCGTTCACCCGGTCAAAATGTCCCTTTGCGTACGGACAGTTTGCCGGGTTGCAGTCCATCTCTTCACACAGGCAGAGTTTTTCCTTTGCTGTAATCTGGATCACTTTGGCACGATAGCCCTGTTCTTCCAGCAGTGCGAACGTTTCTTTTGCCACAGTTGCTGTGATGGTCTTTGCCGTGAGATAAAAGATCCGGTCTGCCAGCCCCTCTCCCACTGCTTTTACCGCCGGAAAGATTGTGGAAATTGTTTTGCCCAC
>DLQV01000182.1:187-3549 GCA_002474415.1 Lachnospiraceae bacterium UBA7598 | reverse complement strand
TCGATAAACAGATTCTTTCCCCGCAAAATTGTACGGTAAACATCTGCAACCAGCTTCTTTTGCCCTTCCCGGTACGGAAATGGGAACTCCAGTCCATGAATGCTCTCCTGCCGCTGTTTTTTCCATGCAATCTGCCAGTCCGCCCATTTCCGATAATCTTCGATCAGATGGCCAAACCACACGGTCAGTGTCTCATAATCAAAAATTTCCCGGAAATATCGAATTTCTTCCGTATCCAGATTGCAGTAGGTCATCTGCACGCCGATCCTCTCCAGACGGTTCTGTTTTGCATAGATATACGCATAGCACATTGCCTGGGCTTTATGCACGTAAACTGGCTGTTCCATTGCCGCAACGTTTCTATATACACCCTTGATCTCATCGATGAAGCTGATTTCTTCTTCCGGAGGGATTTCCGCCGCAAATTCCATCTCTGGCTGCAGCACAGACTCCGTCACAGCCGGCATATCCGGCTGAAATTTTCCATAGGCGATTCCGTCTGCACGTCCTTCCACGACCAGTACATAATCGTTGGCTTTCCATTCAATTTTCAGTGGTACTTCCGCCTTGTAGGAGGTGTCCATGCTTTTTTGAATTTTCCGGTGTATACGGCTGCCTTCCATCATTGCCTCCGCACTCGCCAGTTTTCCGGCACGGTTATCGATATCTCCTGCCCGGAAAATAAACTCTACCAGATTTCTCACAGAGATATGTAATTCCTGCATGCACTCCTCCTTCCTCCCATAGATCTTTTCAAGTGGGCTTTTTATTTTTCGCAGTTTTACAAATGAAAAAGGCCCCCTCCGGAATACGGAGCGGGACCTTAAGTTCCATAGTCACGATATAATAATTGTATTATGCTACTGCAAATTTAGCAACTACGTTTTCGAAGTTTTCATTCTTTCCACCGTAGCAAACCTGAAGATTCTTCTTTACGCCAAGACCAATCATGCCAAGTAATGACTTTGCATCAATCAATGTGCGGTCGCATTTTACATCGATATCGAAATCGCAGCCTCCTGCAGCACGTACGAAATCCTTTACTTCATCCATGTCTGATAACCGAATTACTTTAACAGTTTCATACATAATCCAACACCTCTTTCTACCTTTAAACAACATATTATTTTTATCATCCCCAAGTTTAGAAACGATTATGCCACTTTTTTTTTCATCTGTCAAAGTTCCGCAAACTCTGCATTTCTTCGCTTTTTCCTGCATAATGACGGTAAATGCGCAACCGTTTTACTAAGATTCTTACCGTTTTTTTTCGTGTATTTACATTTGTACCTACTATCTTATGCACTTTCTCCAAAAAATTGCTTTTCCAGTCATAAAAACAGTAATTTTTTGACAAAAACCAATTTTTTTAAAGAGGTTTTCCACATCTTTTTAATATTTCCAGATACAATTCACCAATCGGGCTGACTTTGATTCCCTTGTGCCGGATATAGCCAATCCGCATCTTTTCACTCTCCGCCAAAGGCACTGCCGCATAGTCATTTCCGTTCAATTCTTCGCAGATAATGCCGGAACAGAGCGTGTATCCATCCAGTCCGATCATCAGATTCAGCATGGTTGCCCTGTCATCTGCACGTATGATTTTCCGGTACTCATACGTACTTTTCATCTCTTCCGAAAAATAAAAGGAATTATTTTTGCCCTGCTCAAATACCAGACACGGGAAATCCTGCAGTTCTTTTATGGAAATCACAGGCTTTTTTGCCAGGGGATGTCCTTTCCACAGATATACATAGGTATCACAGGTGAACAGTTCTTCAAAGATCACATCATATTCGTTAAATATCTTCTGCAGCACAGATTCGTTAAATTTGCTCAGAAAGAGAATTCCCAGTTCACTTTTCATGTTGCGTACATTCTCGATCACCTGACTGGTCTGTGTCTCATGCACGGCAAATTCATATTCGTCCATTCCCACCGCCTTGACCACTTCCACAAATGCCTTGACCGCAAAGGTATAATGCTGCATCGACACGGAAAATTTCTTTTTGGATGTGGAGGAAATATAGCGTGACTCCAGCAGATGATATTGTTCTACTACCTGTTTGGCATATCCGATAAATTCTTCGCCCTCCGGTGTGAGCACAATTCCGCGATTGGAGCGGATAAAGATCGTAATCCCAGCTTCTTCCTCCAGCTCCCGTACAACTGCAGACAAATTGGGCTGTGATACAAACAGCTTCCGGGATGCCTCGTTCATAGACCGACTTTCTGCGATCGTGATCACCTGCTGTAACTGCTGTAGTGTCATACACTTCTCCTTTTTTCTGAAATTATTTACTACGTAGAATTTTCTTCTGTATAGCCTGCACTATCACATGCAGCAGACAGGTAAGTACGATGGCTGTAACGACCATAATCAGCTCATTTTTCGGATGACAGGTGTTCATTCCTTCGTTTTTCATCAGCTTTCGTACTGCAACATGCACCAGATACAATTCCAGTGACCGCTGACCAAACCACTCCAGCATTCTCTGTAATGGCATCAGTGGTACTTTCGAAAAGAAAAGTGCAAGCATGGCACACACGGCAACATTAAAGATACCGGAAGTAAACCGGCTAAAAACAGGCGATTCGGTCGGAAGCAGTGTCAAAAGAAAACCGGAACATACCAGCAAAACGCCCCATTTCCAATAACTCGCCCTTTTTTCGTAACTGGATCTGCCGTAAAAACATCCCGCCAGAAAAATCGGGAGACGAAGCAATGCCACATTGGTATTGGAAAAGAATGTAGCCTCACAGGACTCAATCACCATAGAGACAACCGTGATCGCACTTACCAGGCTGATCAGGCGGATTTCTCCGTCAATTGCGTCTCTTGCTGTATCCACAACCCGAAAGATATACGGATAGATCAGATAACACAAAAACATCAGTCCGACATACCAGAACCATTTATCTCCATCCGAGAAAAAAGTGATAAATGTAAAATCTTTTATCATTTCCACCCAGCCCACTTTGAGTATTCCGATATCGTATATGATCCAGGCCGGAAGTGCAATCAATACATACGGGATCAGCAGTCTTGTGATTCTTCGCTGATAAAAGTTTTTCAGATCCGGATTTTTCTTCATGGCATAATAGAGCCCCAGTCCTGAGAAAAACAGAAATGCATCTACACTTGAGGACCCTATATGCTGGTTGAACCACTGAATCCACCCATGAAAATGGTAATCCATCTCACTGCAATCTTCCGTGTAATGAAATACCATAATCAACAGGATGGAAAGTCCCATCAATACTCCTCTGTATTTTGAGATCAGACTGTTGTCGATTTTTTCTTTTTGCATTTTTCTACTTCTTTCCTTAATATTGTTTACACAAAAAAAAGTTACAAACAC
>DLQV01000182.1:0-153 GCA_002474415.1 Lachnospiraceae bacterium UBA7598 | reverse complement strand
CAGGGGATGAGAGAATCGAACGGCTGTGAAAACCTCTAAAATCCCCTGTTTATGCGGCTTGCGGGGTTTGTGCAGGTGTTACCTCGTGTTACCTTTTTTCATGCATTTTCAACACAAATTCCCTATAACCACGCAAAAATTAATAATTTACAA
>DLQV01000117.1:5399-5571 GCA_002474415.1 Lachnospiraceae bacterium UBA7598 | reverse complement strand
AACAATGCCTCCTTTCGTTAGCCTTTTTAATTGGTATATTTCTATTATACCACATCGTCTAACAAAAGGGGAGCATTTCAAATCGTCACAGTACATTTTATTGCACTGTGTCAATTTTTTTGGCAAAACTGGCGCACTTCTTTATTCGCAATCGCAGTTTGTTTCGATTGCA
>DLQV01000117.1:0-5337 GCA_002474415.1 Lachnospiraceae bacterium UBA7598 | reverse complement strand
GCAGTTTGTTTCGATTGCAAGCAACTTTTCCATCGGAAAAAGGTCTTGACAAGGCACTGCAATTATGCTAAAATAAGAATGAAAGAGATATTATGTAGTGGCATCATACCACGCACAAAAAGAAAGCCCCCAGAGTTGCGACCTCTGGGGGCTTTTGCCTTATCCCATACAAGAATCAGGCAAAGTGTTGTGCTGTTGTCGGGCTACTTCCTGTCTAGCCATTTGTAGACCTTATACAAGATAATGTCTACCACAACAAAAATGAAAGGGAAATTCGGAATAAACCAAAATCGTCACGATATATTTTATTGTACTGTGACGATTTTTCTTATCGAAACTGGCTCAGTTTTTTATTAGCGAGGTGGCTCAAATTTTTATTAGCAATCGCAATATGACATTAAATAAACATAGCCATATAAAGCGGCATCACAATTTTCTTGTCATTTACGCCCATATTGCCAGAAATCAGCTTATATCCATAAGGAATATCTTTTCTTTTCAGCAACTCATTCAAAGAACGTGTAGATCCGTTACTGGACTTTACCTCTATCGGCACGATTTTTGATTTGTCGGAAATCAAAAACTCCACTTCAATTGAACCATTATCTGTACAATAATAATTCAGTTTATGACCGCTTTTTACAAGTATATCTGCAACAAGGTTTTCGTAAATTCCGCCTTTTGCATTTCCGCCAAGAGTATCATCAATGATGGCTTTTTTCATATCAAAGCCATACAATGCAACCAATAAGCCGATATCGGACAGATACAGCTTATAAAAGTTCTCCTTTTCATACGCTGCAAGAGGAAATTCAGGTGTACTGACATTGTAACAAAGCTTAACCAGATTTGCGTCTCTGAGCCATTCAATGCTGTTTTCATATTTTCTTGCGGTAGCTTTCTTTTCTACAACGGAGAACTGGAACTTTTTATTTTCTTTTGCAAGCTGTTTGGGAATGGAAAGATAGCAATTTTTGACCTTTGGCTTTTCTGTGTTAGTTGCGTACTTTGAAATATCATCAAAATAACTGTCAAGTATTCTTTCCTGCTCCTGCTGAACCATACCAAAATGCTTTTCTGCTACGAATCGATTCACAACTGCAGGCATACCGCCAACCACAATATATTCACGAAGATGTTTCATCATCGTTTCATGTACGGATTCCGGAATTTTTTCCTTTTTGTCAAAGTATTCTTTCAGAATGCTGATTGACTTTTCATCATACCCCACTGCCCAGAGGTATTCTTCAAAATCAAGCGAATACATTTCAATCTGCGTTTCATAGCCGACAGGAATAGATTTTACCTCACGATAGCTTATGCCAAGCAGTGAACCTGAACATATCACATCGTAACGATTGTCCAGAGCAAGAAATTTAAGTGCAGTTCTTGCATTCGGACATTCCTGAATCTCGTCCAAAAAAAGTAATGTATCATTTTCTATAAACTCTATATCAGGATAAATCAAAGTCATACGCTTATATATTTCTTCGGCAGACAACTCACCATTAAAAATGTCCTTTGCATTCGGTGTTTCAATAAAGTTGATATATTTATAGCTTTGATAGTTTTCTTTTCCAAAAACATCAATAATGTATGTTTTTCCAATTTGCCTTGCACCTTTTACAAGCAAACAAGACTGATTTTTTGTTTTTTTCCATTCGGAAAGTATATTGTAGAATTTTCGTTTGAGCATAAACTCACCTCCACTGATTCTATTTTAACATAGTTCATGCTGCCCGTCAAGAAAAACGCATATTTTCAGAGACGATTCTGATTCTTTTTGCATATTTTCAGACTTATTTTTCTATAAAATTGCATATTTTTATTCCGTCACCCTATCAAGTCCTCCACATCGCACCCCAATGCTTTACAAAGTGCAAGCACTGTATCCACCTGAGCTTTGCGGATATCGTTTTGCTTTTGCTCATACAACTGTATCATACGCAGAGAGATACCGCTTTCTCTGGCAAGCTCTGACTGTGTGAATCCCCGTGCTTTTCTTATTACAGACAGTTTGGATTTTTGCTTTGCTCTGTTTATTGCGACTATTTCATCTGCTGTTTCTGCAAATTTGCTGTCGTCAGCTTCATGTAAAATGTACATTGAGAAAACCTTTGAAAGGGTAAGACCATCATCTGCAATATCTTCAAATCGTCTGCCTGTTTTCCATTGATAATAAGCCAGAATCCAGCCGCTCCAATAGGCGATTCCCTTATCCCCTGTGTGGTCACATTCCTTGCTCTTAACTTCAATTCCAACCGCCTTCAGAACGCACTCAGCAAGCTCTGTGCCTGACATACCGACGGTATACTTCGGGTTTCCCTTGCCGAATTTATCGGCGATTCCTGAGGTGATGAAGTAATCCAAAAATTCATCCGGTGCATAGCCCAGATCAACAATGGCATATTCGGTCATTTCACCAAGATTTTTTCTTGCGTCATTCAAGTACAACTCGCTGTAGCCTGTCATCGTCATTTTTCCACCCTTCTCTTATAATGTCGATCATATATTTTTCGGTGAGAATACTGCCTCTGCCTTTCTCTTTTCGAAATGCCTTACGAGCTGATGTATCACGGGAAAGCTTTTTCGGATAGTAAAGCTCCTTTGAAGCAGAAACAGCTTTCACAAACTGAATACGTTCAAAAGCCTCTTTGGAAATTGCAACGACCTGTTTCCCTAATTTTCCAAGTACCATGGCTCGTTCTAACTGACTGATCGAAATCGTATTGCTCAAAAAAGCATTTGCAAACGAAAAATAAGAATCATCCGCACGATAGCCCTGAATGATATCATAGTTTCTGTATGCAACGGCAAAATTATGCTCGATATACGCTTTTGCCTGTGAAGCGATTTCCGAATCAATGCGAAACTTTCTGTTTTGGAGCAGGACAAACAGCCAGTTCAATATGTTATAATCTCCGCTTGTCAAGGATAGTATTTTCAAACCCTTTGTTTGTATCGTATATTCATTTGCATAGCCATCCAATTCTGACGAACAAGCCCATTCTTTTGCAAGCTCAATGCTTTCCGTGCAGTAAAATCCAAGTCCGTAATCATTATATTTGTTCCCAAATCCAAATACAGGCTTTTGTATTATTTTTTCTGAGCCATGATATATTGTAAGTTTTTCTTTCACAATTGCCACTCCTATATCGGTACAGCGATAGTTATTCTTTGATGCTATTATATCGCTTTCACAATCGTTTGTCAAGAAAAAGCCAGCTGCCATTGGTTCAGGGCAATGGTATTTGAATTACAGCAAAATATCTCCCGGGCATCATTCCCTTGATTTCCCCGCAAATTTATGATATACTAAGAAAAACGGAGGTGGTGCATCATGGGAATCTATCTGAACCCGGGAAATGATTTGTTTTACTCTACGGTTACTTATTCTGAAATTTATGTGGATAAGACCATGCTGATTTCTTTCACCAATAAGTGCCTGTTTGGAGAAAACAAGGAGATCTGCGTCAGCCGCCCCAGAAGATTCGGGAAGTCGATGGCAGAAAATATGCTGACGGCTTATTACAGCAAGGGCTGCGATTCGAGAGAATTATTTTCCAAGTTTCAGATCGCACAGACGCCGGATTTTGAAATGCACCTGAACCGGTATAATGTGATTCATATCGATATGCAGAAATTCCTGAGCAGAACTAAAAATGTCCATGAAATGCTGGACTTCTTGCAGAAACGTGTGCTAAAAGAGATGAAACAGACATTCTCAGTGATAGAGCCGGAAGAAACCAGTTTGATTACTGCGCTGGAAGATCTGTACGGTCAATGCGAAGAAAAGTTTATCTTTATCATTGATGAGTGGGATTCTATTTTCCGGGTACATCGGGATAATGCGACTGCTCAAAAGGAATACCTGGATTTTCTGCGGGACCTGCTGAAAGGACAGCCCTATGTGGCACTTGCCTATATGACCGGAATTCTGCCCATCAAGAAATACGGCGAACATTCGGCACTGAATATGTTCAAGGAATACGCTATGACCAATCAAAAGCGATTGGCAGAGTTCACTGGCTTTACGGAAGAGGAAGTTCAGCAGCTCTGTGAGCGTTATCATATGTCTTTTGAACAAACGAAACAATGGTACGATGGATATAACATCAACGGCATTTCGATTTATAACCCAAAGTCTGTGGCAGAGGCAATGAATGAACGTATTTTCGACAGCTACTGGACACAGACAGAAACCTATGAGGCTTTGAAAATGTATATCATCCGCAATGAGAACGGCTTGCGGGATAAGATCATTCGGATGATTGCCGGAGAGCATATTTCCATCAATACGAAAACATTTCAGAATGATATGTGTACCTTTGAAACTGCAGATGATATTCTGACTTTGCTGGTGCATCTTGGGTATCTGACTTACGACTTTGATACAAAAACCGCCTGGATTCCCAACAAGGAAGTGCGGCAGGAATTTCTCAATTCCATCCAGGGGCAGGAGTTCCAGACAGTTAACAATGCCATTCATCGTTCCGACAAGATGCTGCAATTGACGCTGGCACAGAATGCGGAAAAGGTGGCGGAAATGCTTCAGGAAGTTCACTGTGACAACTGTTCTGTGATTCAATACAACGATGAAAATTCGCTGGCTTGTGTGCTGAGTCTGGCATACTATTCCGCACAAGACAGCTATGCGGTTTATCGGGAATTGCAAGGCGGAGAGGGCTTTGCGGATCTGGTATTTGTACCGAGAACTGGGAATCATAACCCGGCAATGATCGTGGAACTGAAATGGAATCAAAGTACCGGCATTGCACTGGAACAGATCAAAGACCGAAAGTATATTCGCTGTTTGAAGGATTATCATGGAAAAGTTTTATTTGTTGGCGTGAATTATGATAAGAAGAGTAAAAAACACACCTGTCAGTTTGAGATGATGGAAATTTGAAAAGTGATCTTCAAAACCGGCTAACCTCTTTATTCACAGTCGCAGTTTGTTTCGATTGCAAGTAACTTTTCCATCGGAAAAAAGTTCTTGACAAGGTAACTGCAATTGTGGTAAAATGAGAACGAAAAGAAATAATGTAGTGGCAATGCAGTCACGCAATAAGAAAGCCCCCAGAGGTCGCAACTCTGGGGGCTTTTGCCTTATCTATACGAAATCAGGCAAAGTGTTGTGCTGTTGTCGGGCTGTTTCCTACTCAGCCACTTGTAGAAGAGATATAAAACCTCATCTGCTGCAACAGACATTAAGGGAGATATTACGTAGCATAGCATTAAGCATATCTCCTCTTTATTCGCAGTCGGAAGTTTTTATAGTACACTTAAAAAACTCCTGATTATTTTAAACTTTTTATGTAACCGCCAACCAGACCA
>DLQV01000198.1:6750-7051 GCA_002474415.1 Lachnospiraceae bacterium UBA7598 | reverse complement strand
GTCCCCTCCATCTCAGCGCTCACGGTTTCCATACTTGCCACCAGTTTTTCCATCAGGTGATTCATCTGTTCAAATGCCTCTGCAGTTTTCTCTGTACTGCTCATCTGACCATCCGAAATCGTCTCTGCCTCGCGTACTTTTTTAAGTGCGTTCTGTGAATACACCGTAATCTCTTCAATAATCTTTTGTATTTCTTCCGCAGTGGTTGCGGAATTGTCTGCCAGCCCACGGATTTCTTCTGCAACGACTGAAAAACCTCTTCCCTGTTCACCGGCTCTGGCAGCTTCAATCGAAGCATTCA
>DLQV01000198.1:0-6638 GCA_002474415.1 Lachnospiraceae bacterium UBA7598 | reverse complement strand
CGCTGGTCGCATCCACCGTCTCCTGTGACTGTTTTGTCATCTCTGCAAGTGTCACTTTTCCCTCGTCAATCATCTTCTGGGAATTTGTCACTTCGGCAATTGTTGCCGCAATACTGCTGCTTACACTCTTAATCTGGACCGACAACTGCTCCATCTGCTCATCACAGGATAAAATGGCCTCATTCTGCTGTGCAATACTCTGATTAATCTCCTCCATATGGCCGTCCATGTTTTCAATCATCGTGTTTAATTCCATACCGGATTTCTGCACACGCTTCCCTGACTTCAACACTTCATCTTTCATGTTGGAAACCATTTGAATCAGCGATCGTATTTTTGAAATGGTACGAAGTACTGCCCGCTGAAGATTTCCAAACTCATTGTTGGAAATCTTCACATTTTCCTGTTCTCTCAGATCTCCCTGGGACACCTCATCCAGTCTCACAATATTTTTCTTAATATTTCTTGTGATATTGCGAATCAGAACCGTAGCCAGTGTAAAAGCAAGCAGACAGGACACAATAACCAGTCCCATAGTAAGTATTCGGATATTATCCGAACTTTTTGTAATATATGCCTTCGGCACCAGCGCGACAATATGGCTGCCATTGACTTTACTTCCGACTGTCATGCAGAAATAACTTTTCCCTTTATAATTCAGATAACTGCAGGATTTTTCATAATTCAGATTTTTGACAGAATCAACGGAAAAAGCTTTACTGTTACTCAGTTCCTGCCCCTCTGCCGTAACAAATGCGAGATAACATCCCTTACCAAAATCTAACTTGGAAAGAAGTTCTTTCACCTTGTCCCTGCTGATATCAATGACGACCACTCCACGCTTTTCCCCGCTGTTAAACGACTGACTGCAATACAGGGCATAATTATTCATTCCCATCTTTTCATCCAACAATGCATGTGTCGATCCCCAGTGCAGATAATTATCGGCAAGCATATTTGCATCATCCGAAGAAGCAAGTTCATCGATAAAGCTTCCCATCTCATTGGCAGAAAGCCTCTGTGTTGTAATAATATTATCCGTAGATATCGGAATAATATGAATTCCTTCGATCATGGTACTCGACGTCTGTTTCACATTGATATTATTGCTGATTGTCTTATTTGCCTGTGCATTTTTTGATGTATCCGAATCATATCCTCCAAGCGCATATGCATTCACTGTACTGTCCTGCGCAAGTTCCAAAGTGATCGCAGAAATATTTTTCATGGATTCATCAAAAGAATTCATTGTCATCTGCAATGCTTTATAGGCAGAAGACTCATAATTTTTCCGCAGGCCTTTCGATGCCATCGAATAAGAAGCCACACCGGTTACAATCAAAAATGCAATTGGAATCACAAAACCAACCGTCAGCTGCATCCGAATCGAAAATGCAGCTTTGCACTTATCTCTTTTGTTTTTCATCCTGACACACCCTCCTTTTTACTGCTTAACGGACCATTCCGTTCTCATACTCACAGATTACAGCTCTGGCACCACCATACATTACCGGATCTCCACAATCATTCAACACATGGGACATGCCCGGATTTCCGGTAATCATAACACTGCAGATATTATGTACTTTTACGCCTTTCCGGTCCGGAACTTCCATTGCCGTATGCAGATTGACTTTCGCATCACGATTATACAGATAAATTCCAAGTCCCCATGCTTCAAAATTCTTTACCTCTTCATCCACATGAAAGGATGCATATCCATTTACTGTACCATCGTGGCTCATCCACACGTTCTGATCCGGAACGTCATACGGGATTTCACTCTGGTACATAACCACACATCCATCCTCTCCATTCCAGATCGTCTGGTATTTTTCAAAATGTTCCACCATCAATGCATACATAAAAACATCATTTCCGTTGATCACAATTCCCTCATCTGCGGTATTTTCATCCCACGCGACACCGTCTCCGTGATCCGCACGCCATACCCAGAAATTATCTCCGGTCACATGGCTGCTGTTTATGGTCACACAGCGTTTTACTTTTGCTGGAATTTCCTCTTGGGTTCCCCCCACCCGGAAAAACAAATCACTGAGTGTAATTTTCTCCGCATCAGCATCGATCGCTGCCGCATTTTTATCTCCTACTACCAGTAAATTTTCCGATTCCTTTGTTCCCGCATCAAATAAAAGTCCTGCAATCTTTAATCCAGGCACATCCGCAGTCTGTATACAGGCATTTCCCTGTGTCGCACGAAGCGATGCAAGCCCTGTTCCCAGTACAATGGTCCCCTCTTTTTTCACCTGCAATGGCTCATCCAGATCATAAATGCCCGGTGTCAGAAACAAGTGCTTTCCTTCTTCCAATGCCTGATTCATCGTTTCCGCAGTATCCACCCCGGCTTTTGCAACGTAAAAAGCAGAAAGAGGAATTGTTTCCCCTGCATGTTCTTTTGTCCATGATACTCCGGATGCATTCGTCCGTGCTTCCGGTACATAAACCGCAAATCCTTCCTGCTTATCATAGACTAAAAATGGTTTTTCCTGTATGCGGGCAGTTGCCCCGGCATCCGTATACGGTACTGCAGGCCATGTCCCTTCCGGCGATTTTCCCGGTTCAATCCCCTGAAATACCATATTCCAGTTTTTTCCCATCCACTGTTTCCAGTTGCAGTTACGTGACAACCACTGCTGCTGTGTTCCGGAATCTGTCATGAGATCAATATTGGAATCCGCCAGAAATCCTCCACTGCACCACCCGTAATTATCATGCAGGTATAATGCGCCATCAATCTGCATTCTTCGCATAAAGGTTGCCTGCGAAACTGCCCACATCGTATTACTTTTTATTTCCAGGTTCTCCACTCCCCGCCAGAAATTACAGCACGCATTGTGATTATCCGGATCATCTCCCAGCCAGCGTGCCGTACAGTTCAAAGAGCCGAGTTTCGTATCGAAAGGAAGCTCTCCAAGCCCTGCTGCCTGTGTGTAAAATCCAACATTTACGTCAATGTCCTCATACGTTCCCGGCATAAAATAAATGCTGTAACGTTCCGATCCAAACTGATTTGCTTCCTGTTTCTTATAAATATCTTTTAATATTGTATTCACTTCGGCAGGATCATCCTCCGGTGAAAAAATATAAACATGATCTCCAAACAGTTCATTATGATAATTTACAACTGTCTCCATTGCATTTTCTCCGCTCCCTCTGTGTCCGATGATTCCAAGTCCTGCTGCCATTAGCACAATCAGACCTGCGCAACACAGCCGTTTTTTCTTTTTTCCCACCATACCAGCCTCCATTTTCTTAACTTCTTATAGTATAAATAGTATAAAAAAACACATTCCCGAAAAAAAGAATGTGTTTTTTCTTATGGTGTGTTTTTTATAGTTTCAGACAACATACAGGTACGTTTTCCATAAATTTAAGGCAGATGTGAATGTTTCAATTTTCACATCTGCCTTAATATCATTGATATCCATTTATTTTAATTCATCTTCCAGCAATACTGCTGCATCCTTTACACAGTCAATGCATTCTCTCCTGACAACCCCATCTGCAATACCTTTGAGTTCTTTACAGATAACGGTACCATTTTGTTCCTTGAATCTGCTGATGATTCTTCTTGCACTCTGCATTGTTTTCTGTGGATTTTTATTGATCATACCCAATACATTTACTGCTCCGATGATTGCTCCGCATGTTGCTTCCATACTGCCACCCATGCCTACTGCAAATCCCTGTGTAAGATTTTTGACTGTTTCCTCATCCAGCCCTGCCTGTTCACAATACGTACATGCCACAGCCTGCGCACAGTTGTAACCACACATTTTTCTTTGAACTGCCTCTTTTACTTTTGATTCCATCTTTTTCTTTCCTTTTCTTTTTGTAATTAGGAAGGGGATTTCATCCAGCTATTTTTCTGAGAACAACTGCTGCTTACGCGCAATCATCTCATCAATCCGCTTCATATACAGCCCGACATCTTTGACATTTTCACACCGCTCGATCCGGTGTGTGCCATCCGCATTCGGTTGCGGCCATACCCGTTTGGTGGATGCCCCTGCACCACAGGCAACGATGGTCTGACGTTCTTCCATGATTAACACGTTATACACCCCTGCCTTGCCCGGCTTGGCATATCCCACGTTTTCCATATTTCCCGCCATTCCTTTCTGACGGTACAGATAATACGGAGAGAGTCCCATTTGATGGCAGTATTTGGCACACAGATCCATATGCTCCTGCGTATTGACCATCATCATGCTTTCATAGCGGTCTTTGAAAATGTTTAACCGTGCCGCACGCTTGATGGCAAGTGAATGGATTGTGATATTGTCCGGATCGAGTTCTTTTAAAATCTCCATCGTATTTTGCACATCCACAAGGTCCTCTTCCGGCAGCCCCATGATCAGATCCATGTTGATATTGTCAAATCCCAGTTTTCTCGCCATGCGAAAACTTTCTATCGTCTGTTCTACCGTATGATGACGTCCGATCAGATCGAGCGTTTTCTGCTTCATCGTCTGCGGATTGATGGAAATACGGCTGATGCCATTCTTTCGTAGCACCAGAAGTTTTTCTTCCGTAATAGAATCCGGTCGTCCTGCTTCCACCGTAAATTCCAGGCAATCTCCCAGATCAAAACTGCATCTGATCTTGCGGATCAGACGATCCAGCTGGTATGGCTCAAGTGTGGTTGGTGTACCTCCCCCGATATAGATTGAGTTCAGTTTGCGATGATAATTCTTAGCAGCGACATAATCCAGTTCCTTTTCCAGTGCGTCCAGATACGCATCAACCTGTGTTCTCCAGGCCGTCAGCGGATAGGAAGTAAACGAGCAGTACAGACAGGTGCTCGGGCAAAACGGTATGCCGATATACAGACTGTATCCGTTTTTATAATCCAGCTTAGAAAGCAATGCCCGTTCACGCTCTGCAATGGCAATCGACAGATTGATTTTCTCATCGGATGCCAGATAGGTCTGTTTCATATAAGAAGCAATCTCTTCTTTTGTTTTCCCCTCATCCAGCATCTGCATCGGAATCTTCGTTGGACGGATACCGGTCAGTGTGCCCCACGGCAGCGGCTGCCCCGTCTCTTCCTCCAACAGGCGGTACAGATGTTCCTTCAATGCATTCTTTGTCTCTGTACGATTGGAAAAATCCACCGCAAAGGTGCGCCGCGCCGGACCATCCGGCGCGTCATCCCAGGCGATGGAAATTCTGTCATCCGCATAATCAATCGAAAAATGGGAACTCCCCGCTTCTTCCTGCTCCGCAGAATGATTGGTACACGCCACATTTTTTTCGTCCGCATGCGCTTCCTTCGTATAGTAAAGCTCCACATCTTCCTTCGGGAAAAACGCTTTGATCAGCGAATGGATATCATATTCAAATTCTGTTCTGTTTAATGTTACGGTAATCATAAGTATGGATTGTACATCCTCTCGTTTTCAATGGTCGTTACATCGTTGTGTCCCGGATAAACGGTCGTGCGATCCGGCAGTGTCATCAGCTTTTCCTTGATGGAACGAATGATATCTGACATGCTTCCGCCCGGAAAATCGGTACGTCCTACCGATGTGCAAAACAGTGTATCTCCGGAAAACACCACATTTTCGTATGGAAAATAATAACAGCATCCCCCAGGCGTATGTCCCGGTGTATGCAGTACCCGGATATGAAATCCTGCCAGATCCAGTTCCTGCTCATCCTTTAAATATATGTCCGCATGGAACACATGATGTTCCCCTGTCATGTGGCATAAATTCATCTCTTCGTTTTCGAGCGTTTCTTTTTCCGTCTCATAGGCATAGATCGGAATTGAAAATTCTTTTGCCAGATCTGCTGCTCCGGTTGCATGATCAAAATGTCCATGCGTCAGCAGAATTGCCACCGGTGTACATCCTTCCTGACGCACACGCTCCGCCAGCTGCTTTGGACTGTAGCCCGGATCAATAATGATCAGTTCTTTTGTCTCATCATTGATTGCAAAATAGCAGTTGGTCTGTACCGGACCTACCACATAGTGATTTATTTTTAATTTTGCCATTCTCTTCCTCCTGTCGGCACAACCTTAGCCGGTCGTCCGCTCCACATCCATCACACTCTCAATCTGTCGGATCTTTTCTACAATCTTTGTGATCTGTCCCCTGCCTTTTGTCTGGAATGCCACATCAATTGTTGCGATCCCCTGCTTGCTGGTCTTCGAGTGAATCCCGGAAATATTGATCTCCGCCTCTGTAAATACTTTGGTAATATCCACAAGAAGTCCGGAACGGTCGTGACAGAAAATCTTGATTTCCGCATGATACTCGCCAAACTGTTCTTTGTCTGCACCCTCCTGCCACTCAGCTTCAATCAGGCGCACACGCTCCATATCGGACAAATGCAGAATATTGACACAGTCGGTACGATGGATCGACACACCACGTCCGCGGGTGACAAATCCCACAATCTCATCTCCCGGAACCGGGCTGCAGCACTTACTGAAATGCACAGCCACATCATAAAGTCCCTTGACCACAATTCCGCTCTTGGAATGCTTTGGCATATCCTCCTGCTTATTCTCCCCAACAGCCTCAAGCACTTCCTGATCTGTCAGCGTGATCGGATGATCCTTGCGGTATTCGTCGTACATACGATTTACAATCTGGCTTTCTTTCAAT
>DLQV01000238.1:2983-6059 GCA_002474415.1 Lachnospiraceae bacterium UBA7598 | reverse complement strand
GTCCCAGGGACAGAAACAGCTTCTTACAATTGCACGTGCCATTCTTGCGGATAACCCGATTCTGATTCTGGATGAGGCGACTTCTTCGGTAGATACACGTACCGAAGTGCGGATTCAGAAGGCATTGGATAATCTGATGCGCGGACGGACCAGTTTTATCATTGCACACCGTCTCTCCACGATAAGAAATGCAGATCTGATTCTGGTGATGAAAGATGGCGATATCATAGAGCAGGGCACACATGAACAGCTTCTGGCACAAAAGGGATTTTATGCAGATCTGTATAATTCCCAGTTCGAAGAGAATGCATAAGACATTGAAATAAATGGGCAGTTGTGCTATAGTTTAATTGTATTTATCGACAAACTTTGACAAAATCTGACAGTGCTTTCTGGTATGTTTATTTTGACTGAATTTGACATTCTAGGAGGCCTACATGGGAAAACTAAATGTCGCAATTGCAGATGATAACGAGGTTATGCGTGAGTTATTAGAAGAAATGGTAACCAGTGATGATGAACTGCACCTGATCGGGATGGCAAAGGATGGAGAAGAAGCCTGCCATCTGATCAAGGAAAAAGAACCGGATGTTGTATTATTGGATATTATTATGCCAAAACTTGACGGTTTGGCGGTCCTTGACAGGATCAGGGCAGATCACACACTAAAGAACCGGCCAACATTTCTGATGATCAGTGGAATCAGCAATGAGAAGATTACGGAAGATGCGTTTGAGCGGGGCGCAGATTACTATATTATGAAGCCGTTTGACCAGAAGATTGTTTTGGACCGGATCAAGACACTCAATCGTCGAAAAACCAAAACGCGAAAAGAATTTGGCAGACCGGTTGAGATGGAAAAAGGATCAGAAAGCCGCTCGTTACAGACACTGGAAGAGGATGTCACAGAGATAATTCATGAGGTTGGTGTTCCGGCACATATCAAGGGATACCAGTATTTGCGGGAGGCAATTATCATGTCTGTGACGAATATGGACATGTTAAATTCTATTACGAAAATTTTATATCCGGGGATCGCAAAGAAATTTGACACGACACCAAGCCGTGTGGAGCGAGCCATCCGTCATGCAATCGAGGTGGCATGGAGCCGCGGCAAGATGGATACATTAGATGACCTGTTCGGATATACGATCAGTAATGGGAAGGGAAAACCGACCAACTCGGAATTTATCGCTCTTATTACGGACAAAATACGATTACAGATGAAGAGTAAGTAAAGGAGTGTTGTGTATGAAGAAGATTCTGTTTGTTTCCTCGGAGGCAGTTCCATATGTCAAAACCGGAGGACTTGCCGATGTTGTGGGGTCACTTCCGAAATATTTTGACAAAAAAGAATACGATGTGCGGGTGATTATTCCAAAATATGCCTGCATGGATGCATCATTTCTTCCAAAATTAAAGTTTTTGTGTCATTTTTATGTAAATCTGAACTGGCGCAGACAGTACGTTGGGATTTTTGAGTCAGAATATCACGGCGTTCACTTTTATTTTGTAGACAATGAATTTTATTTTGCAGGAGAATCTCCATACAACAATATTTATGAAGATGTAGAGAAGTTTGCGTATTTTTCCAAGGCAGTGCTTGCGTGTCTGCCTTATATTGATTTTGCCCCGGATATCATTCATTGCAATGACTGGCAGACAGGACTTATTCCTGTGTTTTTGCATACTGCATTTGGGGATGATAACTTTTATGCGGGAATCAAAACGATATTTACCATTCACAATCTGCAGTTTCAGGGACGCTGGAGAATTCAGGAGATCATGGATATCACCGGACTTCCGGCACATATTTTCAATGCAGATGAATTGGAATCATACGGAGAAGCAAACTACTTAAAGGGTGGCGTGGTGTATGCGGATTATATTACTACTGTCAGCCCGACGTATGCAAATGAGATTACGACCGTAGAAGGGGGAGAGGGCTTAAGTGGTCTGATGATGGCCAAAAAGGAGCGTCTTCTCGGAATCTTAAACGGAATTGACTATGAGGAATATAACCCACAGACAGATCCTTATATTCCGACCAATTATTCGAAAAAAGATGCAGTCAGTGGGAAGAAAGCAAATAAAGCTGCATTACAGAAAGAACTTGGGCTTCCAGTCAGGGAAGATGCTTTCCTGATCGGAATTGTATCGCGTATGACCAGCCAGAAAGGGTTTGACCTGATTGGCTGTGTATTGGATGAACTTTTAACCGAAATGGATATACAACTGGTGGTTCTTGGTTCCGGAGAGAGCCAGTATGAAAATATGTTCCACCATTATCAGAGTAAGTACCCGGACAAGGTAAGCGTACATATTGGGTTTACTGAGGAGCGTTCGCACCGTATATATGCGGCAAGTGATGTGCTGTTGATGCCTTCCATGTTTGAACCATGCGGGCTGGCACAGATGATTGCCATGCGTTACGGAACACTTCCGATCGTACGTGAAACCGGAGGACTTCGGGATACCGTAGAACCATACAATGAATATGAAAATACAGGATGTGGTTTTTCATTTGCGAATTTTAATGCACAGGAGATGGCAGATATTGTCCGGTATGCGTATCGTGTGGAACAGGAACACAAGGCCGCATGGAAAGAACTGATCTACCGCGCGATGGATCGCAATTTCTCGTGGAATGCTTCGGCACATGCTTATGAAAAGCTATATGATAAACTGGTAGAAATGTAATAGATGTTCCCCGCAGAGGTTTCTGCGGGGATTTTTCGTCATGGAAAAATGGTTTATGAAGGACAAACAGGCTGGGGCATGGTCAGCAGATGGCTGTGCCGGCAGTAATAGTAGGCGTGGTCGGATAGGATTTCCTCGTCCTGAAGCTGTGAGGCGTTGACTTCCTTTACCATTGCCGTGTAATGATCGAGATTCTGCCGGTCATTTTCATCGGCCGCAAGAATCAGTACTTCGTGGATACTGCTTGGGAGAATGATCAAATCCTTTTCAAATAAATCGGACAGTTCTTTTAAGATGTCATCGTAGAGGAGAACGGTTGCACCGTTTGTCCGGTATGTATTGGTCAGAACATACAGTGGCGGGGCTGCTTCCGGGA
>DLQV01000238.1:368-2932 GCA_002474415.1 Lachnospiraceae bacterium UBA7598 | reverse complement strand
AGCTGCATTTCTTTGAGAAGACTGCTCATCGGGGTAAGCTGTGGGGGAAGAAGCTGTGGCGTGTTTTTCCTCGCAAGCCGGTAGAGCGTTTCTTTGTCGGTTTCCCAAAGGTTCAAGTGATGATTGTGGATCAAAATATTTGCCTGGTTTTCAGTACTTGCATGGAGCAGACAGTAAAAGATGACGGCCAGATCCTGATAGCGGAAATACGGAACTTCTTTTAACAGTTCCTGGTTTTTCTCAAAACTTACAAGACGCATGACGATGTGTTCGCTGGCGCGGGAAAAATCGGTAAAGTAGGATGTGTCAAAATTTTCTTCCGGTGCATGTGCCTGATAGGTATGGAGAATATCTTCACAAATTTCTTCAAGGCATACCCCTTCCAGGTAACGATGATAGTATGGCATCAGATAGATTGCAGGTGATACATTTTTCTTTGGATGGAGCAGTACCAGACCATCGTAATGTGTGCCGTTATTTTTGGTGAAGGAACGGATGTCTAACGTGACACCTGTCTCGATACGCAGCGAAAGCTGTGTGCGGATCGTTGTTAAAAATTCCTGATAATTCATATATAATTGAAAACAAATGTTTATATGGGAAATTTCGGAATGACCATTTCCGAAGATGAAAAATCCACGGTGTTAACCAGACACCGTGGATCTACTTTAGCATGTTTTGATTGAAATTGCAATCACTTTTCGCAGTTTTTTAATAGGAGAGAAGTTCCTGCCACAGTTTGGTATATTTGGCGGAATCATCATCACTTAATGCTTTATAGATTTCACATCTTTTTATCGTGTCACTGGAAGGATTGACAGCTTCGTTATTTTTTACGTCAGCGTCCTGATTTTCTACCACAGATGTAATCGGGGAAGCATACTGTACATATTCAAAATTCTTTTCTGCAATATCATCCTTACACAGGAAATTTAAGAATTTTAACGCATTGGTCTGGTTGGTACAGGACTTTGGAATGAACCAGGAGTCGATCCAGAGGTTTGATCCCTCTTTTGGAACGGAATAATCCAGATTGTCGTTCTCATCCATGGCAAGTGCGGCCTCGCCGGAGTAGCAGAGCGCGATGGAAGCTTCCTCTCCGATCATGGCATCGGCTGTTTCGTCTACATAGTAGGCATATACAATTTTGTCATCTTTTTGTTTCTTTAAGACGTCAAGTGCTTCGCGCAGATGATTATCATCGGTATCGTTTAAAGAATACCCTTTGGAGATCAGCGCAGGGGCAAAGGTGTCACGGACAGAGTTTTCCATGATAATTTCATCCTCGTAGGTAGGATCCCACAGACAGTCCCAGCTTGATACCGTTTTGGCATCAACGGTTGTTTTGTTGTAGAGAAGTCCAAGTGTTCCGTAAAAATATGGAACGGAATAGGTGTGATTCTTGTCATAGGAAGCGGACATATCAAGGATCGTTGGATCCAGATTTTTGTAGTTGTCCATGGCATCGTAATCTTCCTCAAGTACCTCGCCTTCCTTGATCAGACGTTCTACCATATATTCGGAAGAACAGATTACATCATAATTAATGGAACCGGCTTTGTATTTGGTATACATTTCTTCCGGGCTTTCGTATTCTTCGTATTTGACCGTGATTCCGGTTTCTTTTTCAAACTGTTTGACTACGGATTCGTCAATATATTTTCCGTAGTTTAAAACGGTTAAGGTCTGCCCGTTTTTCTTTGCAGAGGAGGATCCCCCACAGGCAGTGAGTGCGCTGACTGCCAGAGCAGAGAGTAAGAGGACAGAGAAAATTCTTTTTTTCATAATAGGACTCCTTTCGGCTGGAACAAAATTTCAATGGAAATTTATTTGGCTGTATCACGCTTCTTTCCCGGATAAACATTTCCGGCGAGAAGGATGAGCAGAACTGCAAAGAACAGGATTGTGGAAAGTGCATACAATTCCGGTTTGATTCCTTTGCGAAGCTCTGTGTAGAGCATGGTGGAGAGGGTATTGACACCGGCTCCCTTGGTAAAATAGGTGATGGAAAAATCATCCAGTGACATGGTGACTGCCATCATAAATCCGGAGAACACACCGGGACGGATTTCCGGCCAGGTGACTTTGTAAAATGCATACAGCGGCGTTGCTCCGAGATCAAGTGCTGCCTCGTAGGTGCTACGGTTTGCCTGTTTCATTTTTGGAAGCACATTTAAAATAACGTAAGGAATACTAAAGGTAATGTGCGCTAAAAGAACCGTCACAAATCCGAGGTCGATAAATTTCACAAACAAAAGCATCATGGAGATACCGGTTACGATATCCGCATTCAGAAGCGGAATATTGGTGGCTCCGAGATAAATGGCCTGGTGCCGTTTTTTCATGGCGGCAATGCCAAGTGCGGCAAGGGTACCAATCAGCGTGGAGATAATCGCGGACAGGAAAGTGACCTGCAAAGTTGTGACAAATGCAGTCATAATCTTTTCGTCCTGAAAACAGCCGGTATACCACCGGAGCGTAAAGCCACCCCATTTTACCTTAGAACGGGAATCGTTGAAAGACAAAGCGATCAACACAATAATCGGAAGGTAAAGGAAGGCAAA
>DLQV01000238.1:0-327 GCA_002474415.1 Lachnospiraceae bacterium UBA7598 | reverse complement strand
TAGATCCGGGATGCACATTTTTTTAACATATGGATGTTCCCTCCCCTTCTTTATCAAATATATTTACAATGGTCATACTTACAATTACAAAGATCATCAGGACAAAGGAAAGACCGCTTCCGGCATTCCACAGCATACCCTGCATGAAATCCTGTTCGATTACATTTCCGATCAGAAGAACGTGACCGCCGCCTAATACCTGCGAGATCGCAAATGAGGTAAGTGACGGAACAAATACCATGACGATTCCACTGATGATTCCGGATACGGTAAGCGGAAGAATAATCTTAAAGAAGATAGTTACATTTCCGGCTCCCAGATCACGGG